>JANMAD010000543.1:0-12969 GCA_031359515.1 Acidobacteriota bacterium
GAGCGGGCCGGCGAACTCGCCCAGCACGAGTTTCACTTCATCGCCGCTGCGATCCATCGAAATTTCGGGCCGCGCGCCCGCCACGTTCAGGGGCGTTGTCGTTGCGGCGTCCGTCGCCGGTTCAGCGGCGGTGGTCGTTTCCATCGTCTGGGTCCTAACTTCGTCCATCGCGTTATGCCGTCGGCGGGCGCACGCCGACAACTCCCATGCGCGCCTTCACGTCTTCAAGCGTCGCCCGCGCAATCGCCTGCGCGCGTTCGCGCCCTACGTTCAGCAAGCGATCAAGCTCTGCATCGTCGTAGCCGCGCACGCGCTCCTGTAAAGGGCGCAGGAACTCAATCGTCGCATCCGCCAGTTCCGCCTTCAACGCCGCGTAGCCTTTGCCCGCGAAATTCGTTTCGACCTCTGCGGCCGTCTGGCCGGTCAGAAGCTGATAGATCGTCAGTAGGTTCGTGATCGCGGGACGCGCCTCATCAAAGCGTATGTCCGTGCCGGAGTCCGTGACGGCGCGTTTGAACTTGCGCCGCACGGTGTCCGCATCGTCGAGCAGAGTGATCGCGCCGTTCGCGTCTTCATCCGACTTTGACATCTTCTTCGCGGGGTCGCTCAGCGATTGTATCTTCGCGCCGACCTTGGGGATGTAAGGTGCGGGCACGCGAAAGGCCGCGCCGTAATCGCGGTTGAAACGGATGGCGAGATCGCGCGTCAACTCTAGATGCTGCTTCTGATCGTGACCGACGGGCACAAGGTCCGTTTGATAAAGCAGGATATCCGCCGCCATCAAGACCGGGTAGGTGAGCAGCCCCGCACCCACCGACTCGCGCTGCTGTTTCCCCGCCTTGTCTTTGAACTGCGTCATACGCTCAAGTTCGGGCAGGCGCGTGATGCAACTCAGAACCCACGCCAACTCTGCATGCTCAGGCACGTCCGATTGAATAAAGATGATAGCAACCTGCGGATCGATCCCGGAGGCAAGGTAGAGGCGCGCCAGTTCGCGCGTTTTGCGCGCCAATTCGCGCGGGTCTTGCGGCAGCGTGATCGCGTGCAGGTTGACGATGCAGAAGAGGCTCTCATACTCGTGTTGCAGCCCGACCCAGTTGCGCAGCGCACCGAGGTAGTTGCCGAGATGTATGTTGCCGGTCGGCTGCGCGCCGCTGAAAATTCTTTTAGCCATGAAGCGATTGACAGACTTATTTCGAGTCAGCCGTGATCAAGGTCTGATCAAGTAAATGAGCAGCCGCGAGATCGGCCGAAAGAGCGCGCTGGTCACACCCAAATTGACGACGACCAACAGAATGAGAAAGCCGTAGCGCTCCAAGGTCTCTAACGCGGGCTGCATGCTCGCCGGGAGCAGCGTGTAGAGGACTTTGCTGCCATCGAGCGGTGGAAACGGCAGCAGGTTAAAGAATGCCAGCGAGACATTCATCATCAACGTGTAAATTAGAAACAGACTGATCGGCTCGGCCAGGTCGCCCAGTGACCCGCCTTGCGCGAAGAGGCCGGCATATTGCGTCACCTTGATCACAATCAGTCCGCAGATCGCGATCAGCAGGTTCGCCATAATGCCCGCCAGCGAGACCATTATGTTGGCCGTATCCTTATTGCGCCAACGCAATGGATTCACTGGAGTCGGCTTGCCCCACCCCAACAGCATGATGCCGACGCCGCCGAATTGCGCCGAGATAAACATCACGATGGGAATCAACAGCGTGCCGATGATGTCTATGTGCGCAAGAGGGTTGAGCGTCACGCGGCCGAGCAGACGCGCCGTATCGTCACCGAACTTGTCGGACATCCACGCGTGCGCGCATTCGTGCGCCGAAATGGCAAACAGCAGCACCACCATGTAGATGACGAGCGTGCCAATGTTGAAATGTTCCATGTGCATCACCCGGCGACCGCCAGCCGCCCTCGCGAAGCCTGTCAAAGTAGCATGCGCTTTTCCGCAGTGTCAAAACTGAGTAGGCAGTAGGCGGCAGGCAGTAGGCAGTAAAAAGAAGGCAATGAGAACTTGCCTAATACGGACTGAAAATAGTGCGGGGAACATCATCGTGCCTCTGGGTAATCAACTGCCTGCTGCCTACTGTCTACTGTTTTAGCGGCAGCAGTGTGCCTCGAATCCCTAGCGGCAGACTGTAGACCGCTTCGTTCGTGGCAACGACCATATCGCCATCGGCGCTGAAGGCGAGGCCGATTACATTCATGCCTGCGACGGCGAGCGTTGCATCGCGGCCGTCGGGCGTGATGCGCACCACGCCGCGCCGCCCGCGCAGAGAGGCGGCGATGTAGAGATTGCCCGCTTGATCGAAGGCCAGCCCGCCGGGGCGGCCCAAGCCGCGAAAAAAAACTTCCGCATCGCCCTGTGCGTCTATGCGCATCACCGCGTCGAAACTCGATACAGTGGGGCCGGCTACGTAGAGCGCGCCATCAGGCCCGAAAGCGAGATGATAAGCCGCGACCGATTGTTCAAGGCTCGCCCATGGCTCCGCGTCGCCGATGTCGTTGACGCGATAGATCGTGCCCGTGCGGTCGCCCACATACATGCGCCCTTGCTTATCGAAGGCGAGACCGGTAGCGATGCCGAGGTTGTGCGCGAACGGGACGGCCTCATGAAAATGCGTCAAGCGATAGACTGTGCCGTCGTTGCGACTGGTGATGAACAGTTGCCCGTTATGGTCGAAGGCCAGCCCGGTAGGATTGGTGATGTCGCCGGTCACGTCCGCGAGTTGCCCCGTCTCGTTGATGCGAAAGAGCGAGACCGGCTCTTTGTGTCCGCGTGAACCGGAGCGCGTCACGTAGAGCGCGCCGTCGTCCGGGTCAAACGCGGGACTGGCGACCATGTGCAGATCGTCCGCGAGCATCGTGCCGACCAGCACACGCGCGGGCGCGGAGCGCACCGCGTCGCGGCTTTCCAAGATCAACTCAATCGCGCCGCCTTCCGCCAACTCCGGCACGAGCGCAAGTACACGCCACGGCGCAGCCCCGACCAGCCGCGCCTGTGTGCCCGCAAACAAGGCGCGACACTCACGCAAGTTGCGCGTGTCGTAATCCTTACATTCAATCGCGACCTCGCCCCCCGGCAATGCCGCCGCCGGCTCGACGCTCACAATCTGGCCCGCTCCACTCATCCCAATCCCCCTATTTGTCCGTTGTCAGTGGTCAGTGGTCTGTTGTTCTTCATTGCGAGTGTTTCAAGTTTATCTTTAGCCACGTGCTTGCGCCGGAAGAACAACTGACTACTGACCACTGACCATTGACCACTGACTATGTCGCATGATACGACGCACGCCCTACCGTGTCTATGAACCGCTTTGGCGCGCGTCTGCGCCGGGTGTGCTTGCGGCGGCCCGCGCTGTGCTATAATCCGCCCGGTCAATCAATTTCGTGTTTGCTCATGCGCGCCGGTCTACCGGGGCTTAATTTTTGGCCGAAAACAGGGCCGGCGCAAACCGCGACCAAGCTAAGTGATTTCGGGTAACAACTACAGGTTAGGCACAGCGTCCGCTCTCCAACGCTCGCTCCGCTCTCACTCTAACTACCAGCCGCAAACAAATGATGACCAACCAGAGCGCGCAGTTAGCCGCGCATTTGCCGCGCGCCTGCACGACGCAACAAAGCAGAAAGGATAAGCTGCAATCAGCACCGTACAAGGCAACACACAAGGGCTAAAGCCCAACCAACTGCGCCGCATCGAAAAGCTCTACACGCGCCGCATCGCGCCGCAGCAGATCGTCACGCCGGAGTTTGCGCGCCAACTGACCGAGCTATCGCACGAGACGGGTCGGCAACTCGGCGCATTGATCGACCGCAAGGGCTACGTCGAGTACGTCGTCGTCGGCGACGCGCGCCGCATTGAGTGGCCCGATCTGCGCCGCACGCGCGTCGGCTCAGACCGTTTCCGCGGCCTGCGCTGCGTCCACACGCATCTACGTGGCGAAGAGCTAACGCAAGACGATTTGAACGACCTCGCCTTGCTCCGGCTCGACCTGATGGCCGCGATTGATGTGGACGGACACACGGGCTTACCCGGCGTCGTGCGCGCCGCACATCTGTTGCCCGTCACCGTCGCGGAGATCGACGATGCCACGCACACCGAAGCTTACGCCTTTCTCACGCCGACCATCCCCGCGCATCTCGACGTTGATTTTCTCGAACTGATCAACTCGCTCGAAGAGGAAATGACGCGCAACCGCCGTGACGTGCGCCGCGCCGAAGGGCGCGACCGCGCGATCCTCGTCGGCGTCACGACCGGATCAACGACCGATGCGGAAGAATCTATGGCGGAGTTGCGCGAACTAGCCGCATCGGCCGGCGTCGTCGTGCTTGATCAAATTATTCAACGCCGCTCCGCGATTGACCCGCGCACGATCCTCGGGCGCGGCAAGCTCGACGAACTGCTCGTCCGCGCGCTCAGGCTTGGCGCGGACTTGATCGTCTTCGACCGCGAGCTTGGCCCCGCGCAGGTGCGCTCGATCTCCGAAGCGACCGATCTGAAAGTAATTGATCGCGCGCAACTCATTCTCGACATCTTTGCGCAACGCGCGGAGACGCGCGAGGGCAAGATTCAAGTCGAGTTAGCGCAGTTGAAATACATGCTGCCGCGTTTGATCGTCGGGCATGATTCGGCGTTCTCGCGGCTCGCGGGCGGCATCGGCGGGCGCGGCCCCGGCGAGACCAAGTTAGAGACCGACCGCCGCCGCGTGCGTGACCGCATCAACCGTTTGGAGAAAGAGATCGACACATTGCGTCAGCGTCGGCAGCAACGGCGCAAAGAGCGCACGCGCCGCGAGTTGCCGATCATCTCGATTGTCGGTTACACGAACGCGGGCAAGTCAACGCTGCTGAACGCGCTGACCGCCAGTAAGGTACTGGCGGAGCAACGCATGTTCGCGACGCTCGATCCCACGGCGCGCCGTCTGCGCCTGCCGCGCGAGCAGGAAGTGATCTTGAACGACACGGTCGGTTTCATACGCGACCTGCCGCCCGATCTGCTCGCCGCTTTTCGCGCCACGCTCGAAGAGATCAACGATAGCGATCTGCTCATACATTTGCTTGACGCCGCCAACCCGCGCTGGCAGCAACAACTCGAATCGGTTGATCGCATCCTCACGGAACTGGACTTCGCGCGCCTCCCGCGGCTCGTCGTCTTTAACAAGGCTGACATGGTGGATGCGGACATTCTCGACGCGATGATGCGCCAAGCCGGCTGCGCACAGGAACGTCGCTGCCTCGCCGTCTCCGCGCTCGACCCGCGCACATTGCGCCCGCTGCTCGCACAGGCCGGCGAAATTCTGGCGCGCGATTTAACGCACGCAGAGCATGAACAGGCGCAGGCAGAAGAGGCGCGCCAACAAACGAGCGCGCACGGCGAGCAAGTCAGCCACGTCTTACAGGGTTGAGCATCGTTGCCGTTTAAGTCGAAATAGAGAAGATTGGGACAGTGGGAAAAAGCATATCCACGAAATCACACGAATCACCACGAAAGAAACGTAATGTGAAGCAGATTCGTGTTTTTGTTCGTGTCAGTTCGTGTTAATTCGTGGATATGCTTTCATTCTTTCCCCATGTCGCGTTTTTCGATTTAGCTCGATTAGCTGGAACACTGTATGAGTAGTCGCCGCCGCCCTATCTTCACGACCCGCTTGACGCGCGCACGCAACGCGGCGGTCGGCTTCTTGACCCGCCCGTTCAACTGGTTGCGGCCATCGGCGCAGTTCATCATCGCCTTCGCGCTCCTCTGCATCGTCACCACGCTCCTGCTCTCGCACACACACTCGCAAGCGCCAATGGAAATGTATCGCGAGGGCGATGTCGTGCGCACAAGCGTGCTTGCGCCGGCCGACATCGGCTACGAAGACCCGCAGTTGACCGCTGCCGCCCGCGCCATTGACCCGAACGTGCCGCCCGTCACCGGCTTCGTCAAACGCAATCAGGTAGTCGCGCACGAAGGCGATACCGCGACCGCGCGCATGCTTGCGCAGGTCGAGGCGATTCGTCGCTATAGCCATCAGGAACGGCGACCTGAGCATTATCTCGGCTTACTCTTCATCGTCGCCGCGCTCTATTGGGGCGCATGGAAATTTATCGAGCATCGCGCGCTGGACAAAGCCTTATCACTCTCGAAGGGTAAGGCCTACACGCTGCTCACGTCCGCGATCTTGATCCAGACGCTGCTGCTGCGCGTCGGTGTCGTCGTCGCCAAATCAATCGCGGCCCAGTATGAGCGCTCGCCGTGGAACGACGCGACGATTTTGAGTTTTGCGATCCCGTTCGCGGCGGCGACACTCCTGGTCGCGCTGTTGATGGACGCGCAGTTGGCGCTTATCGCCAGCATCATCACCGCGATCTTCGCCGGACTGCTCGCGCCGAATAGCATCTTGATGGCGTGCTACGCGATGATCTCTTCGTCGGCGGCGATCTTCGGCGTCGGGCGTTATCGCGAACGCCAATCGGTGACGCTCGCCGGTGTGTACATCGCAGCCGTCAACGCGCTCGCGGCCATCGCCGTCCTCTTCGCGGCGCAACAACCGTTGACCGTCGGCGCGCTGCTGCTCGCGTTCGGTTGCGGTCTTGCGGGCGGCGTGCTGACAACGATCTTCACGGCCGGCGGTTTGCCCGTGAATGAATCTTTATTCGGGATTCTGACGGATGTGAAGCTGTTGGAACTATCGAACGCGGACTTGCCGGTGCTGGGTCAGTTGGCCTTGCGTGCGCCGGGCACGAATCAACACTCACATGCGGTCGGGCAGTTGGCGGAAGAGGCCTGTCGCGCCATCGGGGCGAACCCGCTGCTCGCGCGCATCGGTGCGCTCTATCACGACATCGGCAAACTGGCTGCGCCCGACATGTTCATCGAGAATCAGAACGGCGACAATCCGCACGACCGTCTGCGTCCCTCGAACAGCGCCCGCATCATCACGAGCCACGTCACCTATGGCATACGTCTGGCGAAAGAGATTGGGCTGCCGCAAAAGATCGCCGACTTCATCCCGCAGCATCACGGCACGCGCACGCTCCATTACTTTCTCCGTCGCGCGCAGGCACAGGCGATTCATGGCGAGCAGGTGAAAGAAGCGGAGTTTCGCTATCCAGGGCCGAAGCCGCAGTTTCAAGAGGCGGCCATCATGATGCTCGCGGACTCGTGCGAAGCGGCGGCGCGCTCGCTCGCCCGCCCCGACCCGCAGAACATCCGCACCATCTGCAACAAAATCTTCGAGGCCATCGTCAACGACGGCCAGCTCGATGAGTGCGATCTCTCCTTGCGCGAACTGACCGCCATTCGCGAATCCATCATCGCCTCGCTCACCGCCATCTACCACGCGCGCATAGACTACCCCGGCTTCAACCCGCCCGCCATCTCCAACTCCATGACCACCGCCCTCCCCGCCGCCGACCTCGACACCGAAGAGCGCGGCCTCCACTACAACAAACCCTCCGAAGTACCGATCAGCAAAGGCGGCGAGGTTGAGGACGAAGCAGTGCCGAGCAAGGGCCGGCAGTAGAAGCGAAGCTGCGTGCCACCACTTATGTATTTACCGATTTAAGCGAAGAGTTTGCTTGCTTTACAACTGAAGCCAGACAGGACAGCCGAGGTGATCTCATCATCGGCGATCAGCGTTGCAACCAGTGTGAGCGTGCGCTTCTTCAGCCGGTAGATTTCCACAGAGCGATTCTCCGGATCGGCGATCCAGTATTCCTTCACGCCATGCTTACCATAGACTTGCCGCTTGACTACACGATCACGCCGCGCATTCTCATGCCCCGGTGAAACTATTTCAACGAGTAATTCCGGTGCGCCGATAATCCGCTCGCCTGAACCGAACCGGCGGCGGCGTTCATGGCTGATAAACACAGCATCGGGAATGGCGCTATTAAAGTCATCGAAGATCACGCCCGGCGTCAGCAACACTTCGCCGATTGGGTGTTGATGCAGATAGTCTCTAATTTCAGTATAAATATTTCCCAAGACACGCTGATGCGACAGGCTAGGCGCACGCGACACGATGATCTCTCCTTCAAATAACTCATAGCGGTTGCCATCATCCGGCATCACTTCGAGGTCAACACTCGTCAATAACGGCTCAATCTTGGCTGACATAAACAACCTCCAAAATCCTCACGGGCTAAGACAATATCACAAACAGCCGTTACCCTCCTCAATCAAGCTTACTAAACTGTCCGTGCAGTCTCTCGTAAGTCGTTGCTAAGTCTTCGGGCAGAACGCGGGTTTCGCCGATGGTAGTCATGAAGTTGGCGTCGCCTGTCCAGCGCGGGAGGACGTGGAGGTGTAGGTGCGCTGCGACGCCTGCGCCGGCTGAGCGGCCGAGGTTCATGCCGAGGTTGAAGCCTTCGGGTTTGTAAGCGGCGCGTAGGATGGTTTGGGCGCGCTTGGCTAAGTCCATCAGCTCGTCGGTCGCGGGCTTGGAGACAGCGTCAAGGTCGGCGGCATGTTCGTGGGGAATGATGAGCAGATGGCCGTTGGTGTAGGGGTAGAGATTGAGGACGATGAAGTTGAAGCGAGCGCGGTGGATGATGTAGTTGCGCGCGTCGTTCGCCACATCGTCGCGGAGCGCGCAGAAGATGCAAGCGGGCGCGTCCGGCTTTGGCTCATCCGCGCCCGCGCTTTTAATGTATTGATAACGCCAAGGTGTCCAGAGCCTGTCCACGTGCCGCTTTCACCTCCGCGTTGCAGACTAACCACTTGTCACATGAGGGGCGGCAGCTGACCGCCGCCGTCTTCGTGGCCGAAAGGCGCGAGATCGGGCGCGTTAAGCGTTGATGATGAAGCGGGCGCGGCATCTTCAAGGTTGATTAGTTCTTTCATCTCTTTGCCGGGCTTAAAATAGGGGACGCGCTTGGCGGGGATGTCTACGGGCGCGCCGGTCTTGGGATTGCGCCCGCGCCGCGCGCCGCGCTCGCGCACACGGAAACTGCCGAAGCCGCGCAACTCGATCTTCTCGCCGTGATTGAGCGTCTCGATGATCGACTCGAACACGAGTTCGACCAGCCGCTCCGCATCCTTCTTGGTCAACTCGGCCGCCCGCGCGACATCTTCAACCAGTTCCGCTTTCGTCATATCATACCTCGCAATGGAAAGGCTTGGGGGTTAGCCACAACGACCCATTATAGTCGTAAAGCTTGACAGCCAATTTTCAAACACAATTCGTACAGTAGCAGAAATGGTTAACGCATCGCAAGACGGAAACTGCATGCTGCCAATAGCTTACGTCGAATCGGCGTAGACCGCACAAACGGCAGCCCCGCGACCACACAAGTTGGTAATCGCGGGGCTGCGAACTGCTATAGGCGAAGCGTCTAACCCTCTTGAGATTCACTCTCTTGAGTTGTACTTGCTTGCGCTTCACTCGCTAGTGCTTCACTCTCTTGCGGGGCAATCACTTGCGCTTCACTCTGTTGCGGGGCGCTTGCTTGCTCATTACTCGCCGGAGGCTCACTCGCTTTATCTTCGGTCGTGCTAATCGGCCGATTGAAGAGACCGCCGAGCTCAGCGAGCGAGGCCATGCCGCCACGTGCGTCGGACGAATAGCTCTTGGTGTCCGCAATCGGCTCTTCGTTGGCGACGGCACGGTGCGACAGCCCGATCTTCTTCGTGTCCTGCTCGATGCGCAAGATGCGGAACTCCAACTCCTGCCCGACCTGCGCCACGTCCTCCGGTTTGTTCACGCGCTCTTCCGACAACTCCGAGACGTGACACAAACCTTCCAACCCTTCAGCCAACTCGACGAACGCCCCGAAGTTGGCGAAGCGTGTGATCTTGCCTTTCACGATGTCGCCCGGCTTATGCTCGGTGACGAACCGATCCCACGCGCTCTGCTCGGTGTCTTTGATCGAGAGCGAGAGGCGGCGGTTCTCCGTGTCAATGTTCGTGATGACCGCTTCGATCTCCTGCCCCTTCTTCAAAATCTCGCCCGGATGCTTGATGCGCTTGTTCCACGAAATGTCGGAGACGTGGACGAGACCGTCAATGCCCTCTTCGATCTCGATGAACGCGCCGAAGTCGGTCAGGTTACGCACGCGCCCGCGCACGCGCGTGCCGATCTGGTAACGCTCGCGCAACGTGTCCCACGGGTTCGACTGAATCTGCTTCATGCCGAGGCTGATGCGGCGTGCGCGCGGATCGACACCCAGCACTTCCGCTTCGACCGTGTCGCCCATGTTCACCAGCTTCGACGGATGCTTCGTCCGCTTCGACCAACTCATCTCCGAGACATGCACCAGCCCTTCGACGCCCGGCTCAAGTTCGACGAATGCGCCGTAGTCGGTCACGCTCGCTACCTTGCCCTGCACGCGGCTGTTGATGATGAAACGCTCCTCGACGCTCTCCCACGGATCGGGCAGCAGTTGCTTAAAGCCCAACGAGACGCGCTCGCGCTCTTTATCAAACTTCAAGACTTTGACCTGCACGTTGTCGCCGACGCGGAACATCTCGCCCGGATTCTGTAAGCGCCCCCAAGACATATCGGTCACGTGCAATAGACCATCAATGCCGCCGAGATCGACGAACGCGCCATAGTCGGTCAGGTTCTTGATCTGCCCTTCGACGATGATGCCCTCTTCCAGATGATCGAGCGTCGCGCCCTTGCGCGAATCGTTCTGTTCGTCGAGGATCGCTTTGCGCGACAGCACGACGTTCGAGCGTTTGCGGTTAAGCTTGATGACCTTCGCTTCGATCTCTTGATTACGCAGCGATTCGAGATTGCGCACGGGGCGCGAATCAACCTGCGAGCCGGGCAGGAACGCAGCCACACCGTCCACGTCCACGCGCAGACCGCCCTTGACGCGCTCGATCACGCGCCCTTTGACGGGCGTGCCGTCGCGATAGGCTTGTTCGAGATCATCCCACGCGCGCATCCGCACGGCGTCGGCGCGCGAGAGGATCGGCTGGCCCTCCTGCGACTCCATGCTCTTGATGAGGACTTCAACCTCATCGCCACGCTTGACCGTGAGTTGACCCTGATCCGTGAACTCTTCGAGCGGCACGAGACCTTCGGACTTAAAGCCGAAATCTATGATCACGCCGCGGTCGTTGATGTTGACGACTGTGCCGCGCACGACCGAGCCTTCTTGAAACTGCGCCTGCTCCTGCTCGTACTGATCGAGGATCGCGCCGAAGTCGAAATCGCCGCCGCCACTCGTACGCTGATCATCATCGTCATCGTCGGCGGACATGGCTGCGCTTGGTGATGGCGCAATGTCAGTTGGCGCTGACGCAGCAGGCGGGCTTTGCACTGGCTCGTCCGTGGCTTGTGCCGGCGTGTCCGGACTGGGCGACTCGGTAGCCGAAGCTGGTGAGACTGCGGCGGCTGAGGTTGAGTTAGCGTGCGTGTCGCTCGCCGGTGCGGTCGCGCTACTGGTGCTGGTGGGCGCGCCGGTCTGTGTCTGCTCGTTGTCGTTGGTTGCGCCGGCGGCCGGCATGTTCTCTTCAGTGGCCATGAAAACTTTGTTGGACTCCTCGCGTTTTGCTGCGGCACGCGGCGCTAAAACGGGCGTGCCGTCCGGCTCAATATCCAGCGTCATGCGCCCACCAAAAGCGCGCCACGTACAGGCGCACGCGCTTTTAAGGGGGCTGGTCTGCCGCGATGCTGGGGTGATTGTCGGATGCTTAGCTTACGAGGCGGGGATGCGAGCCGTCAAGGATTTGGAAAGGTTTTGTTTGCGTTACAGTTTCCGTCCTGCCCGTGGATCACCCGCGTGACCCGACAATCACCAGTTACTTAACCGGATGCAAGGCAATGTACACGGCTGCGCGCGAGCATGTCAAGGCAGCGACGCGCGAACACACCCTCGATCACGCGACCTACTTGCGCTGTATTCCCGGGGTGCGGCAGTAAGACGGTCCTCGCCCAGATTAGTAATTCTACTTGAGGACTTGGGTGAGGTACTGGCTGGCCAAGCTTGGGTCAAGGGCCTTAAGTATCTCGTACTGCGCTTGGGCCGCATCCCGATTGCCCAGTAGCATATATGACTCGCCCAAATTGTAGTGCGCCCTAGAATTCTCGTCCTTCCTTTCTAGGCTGAGGCTGATAGCTTTGTTGAAGGCATCCACTGCTTGGGTAAACTGCACTGTCCTTTTGTATGCAAAGCCTAGTTGGTAATAGGCGCGCCCTGAGGCAGGCGCAAGTCGCACTAAGTCTTGGCAGGTGTTGACGGCCAGAGTGCTTGCCTTAGAATCGCCTCGCTCTTGCCGGGCTTGATCATTCAGGGCTTTACACATCAAGAAGGTTGCGTCGACATTGCTTGGCTCTAGTTTATTGGCCTGTTGCAGGGCAGAAACAGCCTCGTCATACTGCCCTTTGTTCAAGTGGGCCATCCCCAAGCCGATGAGCGCATCGATTGAGTCGGGACGCAGTTTGACGGCCTGGTTGAAGGCCTCGATGGCCGCAGGATATTGACGTGTATTTATGTAAGACTTACCCAAATTGATCAGCGTCTCAACATCGTCTGGCTTATTATCAAGTGCCTTGCGGTACGCCGTGGCCGCGTCACCATACCTTTCCAAATCAAAGTACGCACCGCCCAAGTAATAATATGCATCGCCACTCGGTTTAAGACTGGTTAGCTTTTCAAAATCCTGCACCATTTGCTCTGACTGCTGCATCCTGTAGTGCGCGAACCCCAGTGCCTCGTAGGCTTCGGCGTAATCCGCGTTGAGCACTGTCGCCTGCTGATAAGCTGCGATAGCTTTTGGTAGGTCGTGCCGTTGCTCGTAAGCTTGCCCTATTTTGAAATGAGTTTCTGCCTCCGGCTTATGCTCAAGCAGTTTCTTATAAGTTTCGATGACGTCGCCCCAGCGTTGCTGCCGGGCGTAAGCCTCGGCCAAGTTGTTGTAGGCATCGGTGGCGTCCGGCTTTAATTCAAGCTCTTTGCTGAAGGCCGTGGCGGCGTCTGAGAACTTGGCTGTTTCAAGATACAATGTGCCTAAGGCGTCATACAGGTCGGGATCATTAG
>JANMAD010000548.1:0-4428 GCA_031359515.1 Acidobacteriota bacterium
CAAAGCCGTCGGGCAGATTCCGCAAGGCACGATGCTCGTCGCGGGCAGCACCACGGCCGACGGCACGGCCAGCGTGACGTACAGCATCGATCACGGCAAGACGTTCGCGGCGCAGCCCACGACTGAAGAGCGGCAGGCGGACGGCACGGTGAAGCGCGTGCCCGCGCCGGTCTCGCTCTACACGCAGGTGCGCTACGAGTGGGCGGACGCGCTCGCGGCCGGTAGCAAACTGACGGCTACCTACAAGGTGCGCGTCAAATAGCCCTTTTACCTTACCGTCCGGACATAATCTCAAGTTCGCGTCCTCCTCGCCGGTACGGCCGCTATCGCACAGACAAAAACATTATGAGGACGAAGATGAAAACTTTATTGCAAACACGCATCACGGTCGGCGCGCTGCGCACGCTTGTTGTGCTGGCGGCGCTCCTCTGCGCGACCGGCTTGCGGCCCGCGCTCGCGCAACAGACCGCCGCCGGCACAGACATCTTAAACACGGCGACCGCCACCTACACCGACGGTCAGCCCGGTAGCCCCACCTACAACGCGACCTCGCCGACCGTGACCGTCACCGTCGCGCGCGTCGCCGGTCTGGCCATCACGCCGGACAACGGCATAGTGCCGAACGTCGTGGCAGGTCAGACGAACGTGGACTTCACGTTCACCGTGTCGAACACGAGCAATTATTCGACGAACGTGTTGTTCTTGGCCAGCAGCGCCTCGATCAATCTGGGCGGCAGCGCGACCGTCGCCATGGCCGTGATTGATGCGAACGGCGACGGTCAAGTAGATAGCAACGGCGACGGCAACGTGGACGCGGGCGACGTGGACATCAAGAACAACGCTGCCAACGTCTCTTACGGCCCCGTGGCGCGCAACACCTCGTTCCTCGTCATCGTCCGTTTGAACATCGCAGCGGCGGCCGCCGCCGGCAGCAATGTCACCGTCACGCTCGGCGACGCGCCCGTCAACGGCACGCCCGGCGACACGACGCATGATAACGTCAAACCCGCCAACAACTCCGCCAACGAAGTCCGCACCGACACGACGACGCTGCCCGCGCCCGTCGGCGGCGAATCTGAAGCGCGCGGCGACGCACGCGCCACCGTTGACAACGACGCGCAACTGCGGCTCGCCATCAACGCGCCCGCCGGCCCCGTCGCACGCGGCAGCGACATCACCTACACGTGGACGCTCGACAACACGGGTCTGCGCCCCGCCAACGCCGCGACGCTGCCGGTCTCTTCCGGCCCCGCCGCGTCCGGCACAGGCGTCTTCGTCATCGTGCCCATCCCGCAGAAGACCGTCTTCAAGAATCTCGGCGCGCTGCCGCCGGGCGTGACCGCCGTACTCTATTCAACTGTCGGCGGCACGTTCAACGCGGCCGGCGTCGAGACGAACCTGCCTGATCCGCAGACAGCCGCCTCGCTCTGGTCAACCACTGCGCCGGCCGATCCGACCACCGTGCGCCGCATCGCTTACAACCTCGGCGCGACGCTGGCGGCGGGCGGCACGTTCGCCAACATTCAGACGGTCGTCACCATCTCCGCCACCGCCGACACCACCACGCCCGTCTATGAGATCGGCGACGCCTTCGCGAAGAACCGCGTCAATGCCGTCATCACGGATCAGTCCGGCGACACGGTGGCGAACAAAGGCGACGGCAACGCGAACTACGACGAGCCGAAGCTTTACCCGTCAGGCCCGCCCGATCCGGTGAGCGCGACGCAGGGCTATCAAGTCCCGACGACGCTCGTCCAAGTCGGCGCGGTCTTCATCGGCCCCAGCGGCGCACCGCAAGCCGCCGGCCCGACGAACAACAACGACGATTTCACCAATCTATCAACCGCGACCGGCATCAACCGGCCGCCGGGCAGCACGACGAATGCCGTCGGCTCCGCCATCTTCACCAACACGGTGCAGAATACGGGTAACGCCAACGACACGTTCACGCTCACCGCGCCGACCGTGCCCGCCGGCTTCCTCGTCGAGATCAGCACGAACGGCGGCGCGTCTTACACCACCGTGTCGGGCGGCGGCTCGACGACACTGGCCCTCGCCTTCGGCGCAACGGCCGACATACTGGTGCGCGTCACCGCGCCCGTCGGCGCAAACGTGCTGACCGGCTTCAACAACGTCATTCGCGCGGCTTCCGGCATCACGCCGGCCGCGACGAACGACACGATTGACCGGCTCTACACCGGCTTCCTGTCGCTCAACAAAACGTCGCGCGTGCTCGATGCGCTCGGCGCGGTCGCCCAACCTGTCCCCGGCAACTTCATCGAGTACACCATCGCTTACAAGAACGAAGCGAGCGCAAACGTGGCCGGTAATCCCAACCTGACGGCGACGAACGTCGTCATCACCGAGAACGGCGCAGCCGGCACGAACAACTGGGCCACGTACTGCGACTACGTGCTCAACTCCGCGCTCGATCCGGGCGGCGCTATCGGCGGCAACGCGGCCGGCTCAACTTCGTTGACCGACACGATTGTCACGGTCGCGCCGCAAGCGACGGGAACGTTCAAGTTCACCGTCAAGATCAGGTAACCCTGCGCGACGCAAGCAACGCGCTTGCACGTCGTCTACAACTCGGTGCGGCGCGGCCTGTAAGTTTCGTTCGGTGTTTTGCCCACGCCCGCGAACAAAAGGCCGCGCCGCATTGAAAGTTTAACGCCCCTTAGAACTCACACAAGTCCGATGAAACATCGCCTGCAAAAATTCGTTGTCGGTCTCAGCCTCGCGCTCGCGCTCGCGACGGGCGCAAGCGCGAGGCGGCTGGACAACAACGACCCGCGCACGCCGACACCCGCAGGCACAGTTATCTCGAACCAAGCCGAAGCCATCTACGCCGACGAAACCGGCACAGGCTACGCCACCGTCTCGCCCACCATCACCATCACCATCCTGCCCGTCAACGCGCTCACCGTCACCCCGGACGAGACCGCGCCCTCCGCCACCGTCGGCCCGCGCGAACAAGTTACGCGCATCTTCACCATCTGCAACACCGGCAACTCGACCGACCTCTTCACCATCACGCGCGCAGACATCACCGCGCCCGCCGCGATCACCAATCTCTACTTCGACACGGACGCAAGCGGCACAGTCACGAACGCCGACACGCTCGTCACGCTCAACACGACGATGAGCGGACGGGTCGCGCCCGGCGTGTGCATCAATGTGCTCGCCCTCGTGGCTACGAACGACTTCCCCGCCAATTCGCTCTTGACCATCGGCCTCACCGCGCGCTCGAACGTCTCCGGCGGCGCAAACGGCCTCGCGCAAAACGATGGCACGATCATCAACGCGGTCGGCACGGGCGCACGCATCACCTCGCCGGTGGACGGCGAACTGCCGCCGTTAAAGCTCGTCGAGAATCAAGCGCGCGTCACGGCCGCGCCCGGTCAGACGCTCAACTATTCGATCTCTTTCCGCAACAGTGGCGACGTGACCGCGCGCCGCGTCGTCATCAACGACGAACTGCCCGCCGGTCTCGTTTACGTCGCCGGCTCGCTCCGGCTCGGCGACCGCGGCCTGACGGATCAAGCGGATACGGATGAAGGCGAGGCTTTGCCGCCGCGCCAACTTGCGATCAGACTGAGCGCAGTCGCGCCGGCCGAAGTTGTGCGCGTCACGTTTCAGGCGCGCGTGACCGGGCAGATTCCGGCGGGCACGGGCGCGCTCAATAACGCTGTCATCTCGGCCGATAACGCGCCGCCGCGCACGACGACCGACACGGTCGCCATCGTCGATCCGTTCGGCACGGTCTATGCCGGCCGCAGTGGCGGCGCGCTCACGATCAACGGCGCACGCGTCACGCTCGGCACGGACGAGCAGGCGACCGTGCCGCTCACCACCGCGCCCGACATCGGCTTCACGCCCAACGCGCGCAACGAGAACCCGTTCATCACGCAAGCGGGCGGGCGCTTCAACTTCGTCCTCACGCCCGCGCAACTCGGCGCGGCGCAACAACCCGTGCGCTACTTCCTGCACGTCACCGCGCCGGGCTATCGTTCGCGCCTGCTGGAACTGTCGGTGCAAGCCGCGAGCGCCGGTCTCTACAACACGACGGTGCGTGCGCGCGACGGGCAGCCCATCGCGCAGGCCGGCGGCTTCGACCTGAGCGAACAGCCGGTTGACTTGACCAACCTCGCCGCGCTCGTCTTGAACGTGCCGCTGTTCGAGAACTCCGCGCTCGAAGTCTCCAAGACGGCCGACCAGCAACGCGTGGAGATCGGCGATGTCGTCTCATATCGCGTCGAAGTTCATAACCCGACGGCCGGCGCGATCAATGATGTGATCGTGCGCGACACGTTGCCGCAATCGTTCCACTACGCGCAGGGCACGGCGCTCGTCGAGCAGGGCGGCCCGGCGCGTTCCATCACGCCTGAGATCACTGGCAGCACGCTCACCTTCCATCTCGGCCCGCTC
>JANMAD010000472.1:0-3721 GCA_031359515.1 Acidobacteriota bacterium
GCGTGACGGTGAAGGTGCGGCCGGCAATCGTCAGCGAGCCGGTACGCGCGTCCGGCCCCGTGTTAGCGGCGACGGTGTAAGCGACCGTGCCGTTGCCCGTGCCGCTCGCGCCGCTGTTGATCGTGATCCAACTGACGTTGCTCGTCGCCGTCCACGCGCAGTTGGCCGAAGTTGGGGTCACGGCCACCGTGCCGTTGCCGCCGTTCGCGGGGAACGCCTGTGTCTGCGGCGCGATGGCGTAGGAGCAAGCGAGGTTGGTCGTCGTGTCTATGGCGTAGAAGAACGAGTAGCGGCGATTGAGGTCGGCCGCATAGCCACTGCCGGCCACGTCCGCGCCGGAGTAAGCGGTCGCGCCGTCAGGCGAGAACGTCGGCCGCGTGTCGGGTCTGACCTGACCATAAGGCTCGAAGCCCGGCTCGGTGGGCAGCGGGACGCGGAAGACCTCCGTGCCATCCGCAGTGTTGTGGCCGACGTAGAAGCCGGCTTCACCATAGGTGATGATTCCGCCCACGAAGACGATGTTGTTCGCCGGGCTGGCAATCGGGTCGGAGAGAATTTGATCGAGATGCCGCCACTTCTCCGTCCCGTCAGGATTGACGGCGAAGAGTGTCCCATAGTTCTGTACGATGTAGTGGACGCCGTCCACGCCTACGTCAGGGCCCGTAGTCGGGCCTTGGCCGAAGAGCGGGAACACCCAGAGGGGCGTGCCCGGCGGCGTGAACGCCTGCATCTCTGTGTGGACGGAATCGTCGAGCGGACTGACGACGGTCTGGCCGTTGCCCGCCGGCTTTGTCCAATGCAAACTGCCGTCGAGGCCGAACGCGAAGAGCGACCCTACCCCGAAGGTGCGCGACTGATACTGGAAATACAGTTGCGGCACGGTGCGGCCGAAGACGATGTCTTTGCCGCCGGTCTGCCCGTACTTGTAAATTTGATCGTTGAAGTTCCACGCCAACGTGCCGTTCGGGTTGAGCGCGAAGACGTTCAACGCCGTGTCCGTGAGCGGGCGCACGATGGCGTAAATCTTGCCGTCGGGGCCGACGTTCGGCCCGCCGCGATTGCTCTGCCCGCTGCTGGCGACGAAGCGCCACTTGATCGTGCCGTCAGGGTTGAGCGCGATGATCGCCGGCCCGCCCGTGGTGGCGGTATCCTGCACGAGTCCCGCGACGTAGATCGTGTTGTCCGGGCCGACCGAGACGGGGCCGTCTGCACCCGTCACGGCCACCTGCGTGACCCACTTCAAGCCGCCGTCAGGCGTGAGCGCATAGACGCGCCCGTACACGTCGTTGACATAGAGCGTGCCGTCGGGGCCGACGCCGTTGCGGAAGGACGTGTATTCGGCCGCGATTGTGAAGCGCCAGCGGACGCGGCCATCCTGCGTGCGCGTGGTGACGTTGAGCGGGAGCGTGTTGCTGCCGCCCGTGCTGCTCACGACCTGCACGGCCGCGCTGCTGGGGCCGGCGGTCTCCGGCACGTAGAACTGAATGGACGAGTCCGTCCAACGCACGACGATGGCCGGGACGTTACCCACGAGCACGCGGCCCGTGCCCTGCTGCCCGCCGAAGTTCGCGCCGCTTGCAACGACGTAGCCGCTGCGCGTGGCCGTCTGTGTTGAGAGACTGTCGAGGCGCGGCGCACCTGTGAGCGTGCCGTAGAGCGCGAGAGCAGCATCGCTGCTGTTCTTCACCGTCCACGCGCTGTTCGTCGCACGGTCGCGCCGCAAGACCTGCGAGCCGCGCAACGCGCCCGTGTTTGCGCTCTCCCACCACCAATAACTATCTGCCGTCTGCACGTCGAGTTGCACGGAGAGGAAATGTTTACCGGTCGCCGGGAAGGGCGTGGGTAGAGTGATGTCAACGGTGTTTGGCTGTTGGATATTGTCGATGACGAGGCGCGTGTCGCCGTTCGCCAGATATTGTTCCGCTTGCAACGCGCCGGGCTGGCCCGCGACGTTCGCGTAGAAGCGCACCCACGCGCCATACACGACGGCGTTGGGCGGGGCGTTGAAATCGCGATAGCCGTAAATGACGACGCGCTCAATCGTGCCGGCGACATCGAAGTCGTCGACTAACTCTTCATCTTGCGCGGGCGTGCCCGCACGTGTCTTAACGCTTGGCCCAAAGACGGATTGCCCATCGTAGTTCTGCGCCCAGAGCAGATTGCTTACCTGTGGCGCGGCCGCAAACTGCGCAGCCCCGGCCCGCGCGTGCGCGCCGTGTGGCCCAATGATGCGGGATGATTGTGCCAAGCCAACGCTCGCACCGATGGAGATAACGCAGAGCATAAATAAGACTGCACGAACGTGGCGTAGCCCAAGCCGATGCGCACCAAGCAGGCTAGAGATAACATCGCTCCTTGTCGGCAAATTGAGATTTGACAAGACTCGCAGGGGCAGCACGACAGGATTGTATTGACAGAACATGGATTCCTCTTTTGACCATACCCAACCACGCAGAGGAAAGTGTGTGGGTTGATTGGCTGAAGCACGATTCGCTGGCAGAGCCAGCCCTGGGGGGGCGATCACTCCACAGCTATTCGGTGCAATCACCATGCCATAGCTACCTGTTGCCGTAACAGCTACAACTTGCGCCCGCGAGTGAGCGCAGACTATGGAATAGCTAAACGAATTGGGCGGGGTGAGCCCTGTTTAGCACAACACGAACGATTGATTGTGCCGCCCTTCATCGCGGGCGTGTAGTGGGTCATTTTCAACATGCAACAATTAAAGAATGGGTCATTTCCCACATGCAACAATTAAAGAGATGTCACCTCATCCAGCTATGGCATAAATGAGGGGCAGGCTGATTCTCGCCGCAACGCATCCTGCTAAAGTCAGCCTTGATTTAATAATTCGGCAGAGCATCCGTCTGTGCGTTAACACGCATAGCCGAAAATGCTCACCTTTATTCAAAAATGTCCGCGCAGCTAAAGCAGACCTGTATTTTGCTATTGACTCTGAGGGAATTGGATCAACTATCAGAATTCTTTAGGGGCGTAGGCGCTCAGTTGAGCAACCGGGCGTACTCGTCTTTGACCACCCGGTAACACTCGCAGACGGTCGCTTCCAGTCCGCGCCGGTCAAGGATCGTGATGCGCCCGCGCACGTAAGATATCAGTCCATCTTCCTGCAAGCGTTGCGCCGCCTGCGTGACGCCTTCGCGGCGCACCCCCAGCATGTTAGCAATCAACTCCTGCGTCATGACCAACTCATCCGTAGCCAAGCGGTCACGGCTCAATAGCAGCCAGCGACAGAGTTGCTGCTCGACCGTGTGCAGCCGGTTGCAGACGGCGGTCTGTGACATCTGGGTCATCAACGCCTGCGTGTAGCGCAAGAGCAAGCGTTGAAACGTGCCGCCCCGCGCGAACTCCGTTTGCAGCACCTTCGTCTTCATCCTGAGGCCATCACCGGCACTCTGCACGACGGCGCGATTGGGCACCGTGTCGCCGCCCATAAACAGCGCGATGCCGACCAAGCCCTCGTTACCCGCCACGCCCATTTCGGCTGATGAACCGTTCTCCATCAAATACAGCAGCGAGATGATGGCGGTAGTTGGAAAATAGATGTAGCTCTGCTGCCCGCCGGATTCGTAGATGACCTCGCCGAGCGCAAAGGCAACGTGCGCCAAGTGCGGCAGCAGACGCTCATGCTCTTCTTGCGACAGCATGGCGAGCAGGCGGTTCTCTCTCGGCTGTGGCGTATGCTGGGGCATAACGTCGTTCC
>JANMAD010000563.1:0-6933 GCA_031359515.1 Acidobacteriota bacterium
CCATCGCAGACGACTAAGAGCGCGCCGAGTATCCAGCCGAGCATCGCTTGCGGCCCGCCCATCGCGGCGACGATGAGCGGGATCGTGATGAACGGCCCGACGCCGATCATGTCGATCATGTTGAGCGTCGTCGCGCCCACGAGGCTGACGCCGCGAATCAGTTGCGGTTCGGCGTCGCCATCATCAACCGGCGTTGCTGTCTCAGTATTCATCTATGCGCACTCTTTACGCGAAAACGGGCCGCAAAAGCAAGGATGAAGGATGAGGGATGAATAAGAACAAGCGTCTTTCATCTTTCATCTTTCGTCCTTGCTCTTCTGCGCCACCACGCGAGTAAGACAAGCGCGGTCGTGCCGCCGATGGTGTCGATCATGCTGTCCCAGATGGACGGGGTGCGCGTGGGCACGAATGATTGGTGATACTCGTCGAACAAGGCGTAAGCGGCGACGAGGATGAGCGCGCTCAAAAGCCAACGCTGATGCAGCCAACTTTTAGTCGAAGGAATGAAGGCGCGTGCGGCCAAGAGCGCGAGGATGGCGTACTCGCTGAAGTGCGCAAGTTTGCGCGTGAGGAAATGTGCGCGCAGCAGTTGCGCTTCGGTGATGCCGGGGAAGAGCCAATGCAAGAGCGGGCCGATGATGCGCGAGGTATTCGCGGCGGACATCGCGCCGGTCGAGGCGAGCGAGATCAGCGCGAGCCATAAGACGAGCGGCCCGTAGCGCCAGAGACGGTTGCGCCAAGACGGAGATTGGTTGCTGCGACTCGTCGTTACCACGTTATTTGGCTGCGCTGAGGTTGCATGTAGCAGATGGCTAGTTCAACACAGAGGGCACACAGAGGCCAGAGAGATCACAGAGCATAACTCTGTGGCCTCTGTGTCGCCTCTGTGCTCTCTGTGTTAAAAGGGTCTGGCGCAAGAGATTCGTCCTGCTATGAAAAGGGAAGCCACGCACGCGCCGCTTCCCTCTTCCGCTTCACTTAAACTGTCTGCGCGATCCCTTAACTTGCCGACGCCGCGCCCGAGACGATTTCGATGATCTCTCGCGTGATCGCCGCTTGCCGGATGCGGTTCATGTTGAGCGTCAGCGAACTGATCAGGTCGCCCGCGTTCTTCGCGGCCGAGTCCATCGCCGTCATGCGCGCCCCTTGCTCGGAGGCGATTGACTCTAAGAGCGCACGAAAGACTTGCGTCTCGATCAAGCGCGGCAAGAGGCGACCGAAAATCTCGGCGGGCGGCTGCTCATAAACATACTCGACGAAGTTTTCCTCCGCCGCAGCCGGCTGGCCCTCCGCACTCTCCGCCTCAGTCCGCGCGACGGGCAACAGTTGATCGACGACGACGCGCTGCGACAGCACCGAGCGAAACTCGTTGTAGATGATAAAGACCTTGTCGAGCGTCTCGTCCTCGGTAAAGCGGCGCATGATCTCGTCCGCTACTTCGACCGCTTCGGCGTAAGTGATGCGCCCCTTGCCGGTGAGACCGATATACTCCTGCACGATGTTGACGTTGCGCCGGCGGAAGAAGTCGCGCCCTTTGCGCCCCACCGCCATCAACTCGATTGTCTGCGCCGCATGCTCTTTAATAAACGCTTGCCCGGCCTTTGTCAGGTTCGCATTGAACGCGCCGGCCAAGCCCTTGTCGGCCGTGATCAGCACGACCAGATAACGCTCGTCGCCGCGTGCATCAAGCAGCGGATGGTGATAATTCTCGTCGGTGCGCGCGGCCAACTCAGTCAGCACGTCCGTCATCTTACGCGCGAACGGGCGCGCGTTAACGACGCGCTCCTGCGCCCGCCGCAAATTCACGGCCGCCAGCATCTTCATCGCCTTCGTGATCTGCTGCGTGTTCTTAACCGACTTGATGCGCCGGCGTAGATCGAGGAGATTAGCCATAACGATAGAGGTTAGAGGTCAGAGGTCAGAGGTTAGTGAAATCAGTTTTAACTGACCTCTAGCCTCTAACCTCTGACCTCTGCATTTCATGCTCCGGCGGCGGCCGTGGCCGGTGTGGTCGCGGCGCGCGGGGCGGGTTTGTCGCTACCCCAAGTTTGTTTGAAGTCGGTGATGGCGGTCTTGAGATCAGCTTTGATCTCGTCGGTCAGAGCCTTCTTCTCGCGCAGGGCGGCGAGCACACCGGGATGCGAGTTCTGGATGAACGTGCTGAACTCCGACTCGAAGCGGCGCAACTGATCGACCGCGATGTCATCCAGATGCCCGCTCGTCGCCGCCCAGATGATGAGCACCTGTTGCTCGACCGGCATCGGTTTATATTGCGGCTGTTTCAAAATCTCCATCAGCCGCTGTCCGCGCGCGAGTTGCGCCTGCGTCGCTTTGTCGAGGTCAGAGCCGAACTGCGCGAACGCGGCCAACTCGCGGTACTGCGCGAGGTCTAACCGGAGTGTGCCCGCGATTGATTTCATCGCTTTGATCTGCGCCGAGCCGCCGACGCGCGAGACCGAGTTGCCGACGTTGATCGCGGGCCGTATGCCTGCGTTAAAGAGATCGGATTCGAGGAAGATTTGCCCGTCGGTGATCGAGATGACGTTCGTCGGGATGTACGCCGAGATGTCGCCCGCCTGCGTCTCGATGATCGGCAGAGACGTGAGCGAGCCGCCGCCTTCCGCGGCCGACAGCTTCGCCGCGCGCTCTAAGAGCCGCGAGTGCAGATAGAACACGTCGCCCGGATACGCTTCGCGCCCCGGCGGGCGGCGCAAGAGCAGCGAGATTTCGCGATAGGCGGCCGCCTGCTTCGAGAGATCGTCGTAGATGGTTAAGACGTGCTTGCCCGCATCGCGGAAGAACTCGCCAATCGCCGCGCCGGCGTAGGGCGCAATGTATTGCATCGCGGCCGGGTCGGACGCAGAAGCGACGACGACGATGGAGTAAGCCATCGCGTCGAACTCTTGCAAGGTCTTGACGACTTGCGCGACGGTCGAAGCCTTCTGCCCGATGGCGACGTAGATGCAGATCACGTCCTGCCCCTTCTGGTTCAGGATCGCGTCGAGCGCGACGGCCGTCTTGCCCGTCTGCCGGTCGCCGATGATCAACTCGCGCTGCCCGCGTCCGATGGGCACCATCGCGTCAATCGCTTTCAAGCCCGTCTGCAAAGGCTCTTTCACCGGCTGGCGATCAACGACGCCGGGCGCGATGCGCTCGACCGGGTTCGTCTGCGTCGTCATGATCGGCCCGCGCCCGTCCACCGGCTGCCCCAACGCATTGACCACGCGCCCAATCATCGCATCGCCCACCGGCACTTCCATGATGCGCCCGGTGCGTTTGACCGTGTTGCCCTCTTTGATCTTCTGAAAATCGCCGAACAGCACCGCGCCGACCTTGTCCTCTTCGAGGTTCAAGGCGAGGCCGCGCACTTCGTGCGGCAGTTCCAGCAACTCGCCGGCCATGACTTTATCGAGGCCGTGAATCTCGGCGATGCCGTCGCCGACCTTGATCACCGTGCCCACTTCGGACACAGTCACGCCCGCATCGAAGTTCTCAATCTGCTGGCGAATGATGTCGCTAATCTCATTGGCTTTGATCGGTTCCATAATTAAAAGCTGTCCGTTGTCGGTTGTCCGTTGTTTTTACTTTGTCTGTTGTTCGTTTCAGCTTCAGCATGCACCCTGCATAAGAAGCACAACGGACAACTGACCACTGACAAAGTTTTACTGTCCCCCGGCCATCTGCTGTTTGATCTGCTGCAACTGTGTGCGCACCGAGCCGTCATAGACGGTCGAGCCGATGCGCGTGACGATGCCGCCGATCAGTTCTTCATCCACCGCGAACTGCAAGCGCACGTTTTGCCCGGTCAAGAGCGTCAACCGGCCGCGCAATGCTTCCTGCGCGCTGGCCGCGACAGGTCGCGCCGTCGTCACTTGCGCCGAGACGACGCCGGCGCGCTCGTCTAACACGCGCGCAAAACTGCGATTGATTTCGCTTAAATCTGTGAGCCGTTGATTGCGCAACAGCACTTGCAGAAAGTTGGCGGTGGTATGCCCGACGCACGTGCGCGTGATGAGCGTGTTGAGAACTTTGTGCTTCGCGTCGTAAGCGACGGTCGGGTTGCGAAAGACTTCGCGCAGGTTTGGATTCTCGTCGAGCAATGCGGCCCAGCCCGTTAAATCCGCCTGCACCACTTGCGCTTCATCACGCTTCTTGACCACGTCCGCCAGCGCCACCGCATAACGCCGCGCCATCGCCTGCACGCTCAACGCTTCACCCCTCCCAACTCTTCGATGTAGCCATGCATCAGGCGCTCGTCGTCGTCCGCGCGCAAGTCACGTTTAATCAATCCTTCGGCCAACGCGACGCTCTGCTCGGCGGCGTAGCGGCGCAACTCAAGCCGCGCGGACTTGCCCGCGCTCTCGATCTCGCGTTGCGCCTGCTCGCGCAACTTGCGCGCGTCATCCTCCGTCGAGCGCGCGATCCGTTCACGCTCTGCTGCCGCTTCGGTCTGCGCCTGCGTGCGCAGCACGGCCACTTCGTCGTCGAGCCGCGCGAGCCGCGCGTTCACTTCATCCAATTTTACCAACGCCGCGTTGCGCTCTTCCTGCGCCCGCATCAACTCTTTGCGGATCGACTCGCGCCGTGCGCGCATCGAACTACCAATAGGCTTACGCAAGATCAGGATCGCCGCGCCGACGAACAAAAACAGGTTGACGAACTTCCACACCTCGAAGCCCGGATAGTTGTACCACGGGTGCGCGCCGTCAGCCGTTGCCTGCGCGAAGAGGAGAATCGTTGTACTCACAATTGCAGTCATAGAACTTGTAGCTTGGAAGCTGTTTGGGCAGTCCCGATAGGGACGGCATGTTTGTAGCTCCCGGACTATATCGTTCAACCCCAGCGGGGCGACATGTGACATGCCGCTCCTACGGAGCTTGTGGGCTGTGTAGCACGCTGTGAGCTACAAATATTCCGCTCCTGCCGGAGCTGAATACGCCTTTGACTTTTCAAACCGCTTCTTAAAACTTTGCGGGCGAGCTAACCGACTTCACGCGCCGACCGAGCGATGCAGAATCTGCGCGCTGATCTGCGCGGCCACGCGCTGCGCATCTTGGCCGAGTGTCGCGCGTGCTTGTTCAGTCTGCGCTTCTATCGCGTTGCGCTCCGCCGCGATCAATCCTTCCGCTTCCGCACGCACCGCACCGAGTTGCGCTTGTCGCGCGGCCAACGCCTCCGCGCGTTGCTGCTCCAACAATCTATAACCTTCTGCCCGCGCCGCCCGCAGAGCATCTTCGTAGCGCGTCAGGTTCGCTTCGACCTCTTTCAACGTCCCCGCCGCCGCGCCCGTGCCAGCCCGCGCCCGCTCCTCGCGTTCGGCCAAGATGCGATTGATCGGCCGAAACAACGTCTTGTTCAGCACATAGACCATCAAGATGATGATCGCGATGTGCAGGAACACCGTCCCATCGGGCACGAGTTGAATTGAGCCTTCCGCCAGGGCCAGACAGATCATAACGCTTCAGCTTCTCGGACGAATCGGGATTGCTTACTACAGGTGACTAAAACTGTGTGCCATAAAAGAAAGTTAATCTAGCACGCGATTTTATAACCGGTCAAGGAAGGCGACAGACAGTCAACCAAGCATGAAGATGACCACAAAGGCACGAAGGACACAAAGAAAAGCTGCGTGGGTTTCTTTGTGTCCTTCGTGCCTTTGTGGTTTCGTCTTCTTACTTTTTGCCGAGCGCAACCGCCCGTTGGTACGCCGCATACACAGCTTTCGAGAGGACTGTGCGCAGGCTGCCTTTTTCCATCTGATAGATCGCTTCGGCGGACGTGCCGCCGGGCGACGTGACCATGTTGCGCAACTCGGCCGGGTGCTTGTGCGACTCCTGCGCGAAGAGCGTCGAGCCGAGCATCGTCTGGATGACAAGCTCGCGGGCGACTTCGCGCGAGAAGCCCATGTGTACGCCCGCGTCCACGAGCGCCTCCATAACGAGGAAGATGTAAGTCGGCCCGGTCGCGCTCAAGGCGGTGGCCATGTCGATCTGCCGCTCCTCCGCGACGCGCATCTCGCGCCCCAACGCGCCGAGCATCGCGCGCACCTGTGCGGCTTGCGTGTCGCTCACATGCTGAGTCGTCGTCCAGACGGTCATGCCTGCGCCGATCTGCGCGGGCGTGTTCGGCATCGCACGCACGACTGCCGGATGCAGCAACTCGCCCGCGATAGTCTCCAATCGCGCGCCCGCAATGATCGAGACGACGAGTTGTTCCGCCCGCACCGCCTCTTTCAACTCCTGCAACACGCCCTGTAGCTTCTGCGGCTTGACCGCCAGCACGACGATTGCGCCTTGCGCCGCCTCGCCGTTGCTCTCGACCACACGGATGCCATAACGCGCCGCCAACTCTTCCCGCCGTGCCGCGCGCGGATGGCTGCCCGTCACCTGCGCGGGCTTCACCAACTGCTGCTTGAGCAGCCCCGCGATCATCGCCTCCGCCATCACGCCCACGCCGACGAAAGACACTGACACATCCGCGAGCGGGTTCGCGCGCTCGCTCAATTCATCTGGCAGATTTGGAGTCGTCATCCCTCAATCGTAAATCGTAAGTCATAAATAGAGCAAAGACCTGTTCTTCTATTTACGATTTACGCTTCACGATTTACGATGAAGCAATGACGATTGACGAACAACTCGCTTACCTGCGCAAAGGCGTGACGGAGATCATCCGCGAAGACGACCTGCGCGCGAAACTAGAGCAGAGCGCGCGGACGGGCCGGCCCCTGCGCGTGAAACTCGGCGCTGATCCGACCGCGCCCGACATACACCTTGGCCACACAGTCGTGCTGCGCAAACTGCGCGCGTTCCAAGAACTTGGGCACACGGTCATCTTCTTGATCGGCGACTTCACCGGCCTCATCGGCGATCCGTCGGGCAAGTCCGCCACCCGCCCGCAACTCACGCGCGCCGAGATCAACGCGAACGCCGAAAC
>JANMAD010000582.1:0-2916 GCA_031359515.1 Acidobacteriota bacterium
CGCCCTTGCGCGGCGGCATTGCCTGGACGGGCGGCGCGATCAGCGTCACGGCCCAACGGGCCACGCTGCTGCGCGGCCCGAACTAAGCGGGTAAATGCAGAAGCCCGCACGAAGTAAGGACGAAAAAACACACTTACTTCGTGCGTGTTTCCGCAGTTTTATCAACTGTCTCCACCTTGACTGAATTTGCGTCTGAGAGGATTTGAGATGAAGCGGATAAGAAGTGGGCCGCGTGGCGGCGAGGCCGGGTTCTCGCTAATCGAGTTGATGATCGCGCTCTCGGTGACGGTGGTCGTGTCGGGACTGGCCGTCTCTCTGCTGACTGCTTCGTTCAACATCCGGGCGCGCGAGGATCGCAAGTCCGACGCCATCGCCGATGTGCGCCGCACCCTCAGCGCGATGACGCGCGAGATTGGTAACGCCGGTTATGGTCTGCCGACCGGCTTGCCCGCGAACGGCATCGTCGCGGCGGATTCAAGCAACACTTCGATTCGCATCCTCTCAAACTCCGACCGGTTCAACGGCGGTGCGACGCCCGACACACCCACCAGTCAGGACGAAGATATTATTTATCGTTACGTCAACGATGTGGCCAACGGGCAACGCTATGTCGTGCGCTTTGACGTGAACAGCGCGATCAACGGCACGACCGTGCTGGCCAATCGCATTGACTCGTTCATCATGCACTACTACCCGCAGAAGGTGCGCTACACAGTTGCTAACTGCGACATTCAGAACCCGGTGGACGACGCCGGCAATGCAGTCGCAGAACTGGTGCCTGCGCAATATGCCCAGACGACTTACATCGTCCTGTCTGCCTGTGTGCAATTGACCGCTATCGGCCAAGCCGGGCAGGTCGGTTATCAACCGCCGACCGTGCAGCAATTAACTTCGGATGTGCAGTTGCGCAACGCTGCTATCACCAGTTTCTAAGCGCACAGCGACATCAACAGGTGCATCACCATGCGAATCAAGAATATGCGAAACACAAACAACCGCGCGCGGACATCCGAGCGCGGCGCAGCGCTGATCATGATGCTGCTCGTCGCCACGCTGCTGTTGGCGGCCGGCGGTGCGCTCATCCTCTCATCGGCGGTGACCGGCACGACCGCGATTGACGCAACGGCCGAGAAACAAGCGTACTACGCCGCCGAGGCGGGCTTGCAACAAACCATGAACAGTCTGCGCGGCAACCTGCCGCACAACGCGACGGTCGCCAATGGCACGACGATGAATTTTCGCACTGCCATCATGCCGGCGCTGTCGAACGGCGCAAGCGCCGCGCCAAACAACCCGTGCATCAGCGACACGCCCGCCGTGCCCAGCCCCTGCCGGCTTGCCGGCTGGCTGACGTACAACGCGAACGGCGTGATCCAAGTGGATGCCAACAGTTCGTTCCGCTCGACCGTCTATGATCCCGACCGCAGCAATCAAATTACCTACAACACCTCCGGTCAATTCAATGGGATCGTCGGCGTGCCCGGCACGATCATCAGCCCCACCCAGATTCGCCTCGGCGTCGCGCCCGACTTCGTGACCATCACCTATGTGCCGAAGGCGACCACGACCATCGCTAATGCCTATCCGTCAGCCACGACCGACCTCGGCTCATTTCAAGTAACCAAGAGTACCGCTGCCGCGCTGCTCCCGCTGAACCTCGGGTCGTTCGTTAGTTTCCGCTTGACCGTCAACCAGACGGCCCCGTGGAGCGGCACGGCCGTCTACACGCTGACGTTAGGCACGCCAAGCGCAAATCTGTGCCCCGGTCAACTGTTCCATATCAGTTTCCCCAGCGGAGCTCTTAAAGTCGGAGGCACAAGTTTCACGGTGACAGGACTGAGCGCGGGTAGTTTGGCGGTGGGCTGTCCGGCCGTCAGTGCAACGACTACGCAACAAGTGCAGGCCACAGTTGTCGCGCCCGAACCGCGCCGGGTGGTCGTCCGCTCCATCGGCTTCGGGCCGAACTTTGCGCGCAAGCAAGTGGAGATGATGGTGCAACGTGGTGATCTTGATTTTGAAGCGCCCGCCACGCTCACGATTCGCGGCGCAGACGACTGTTCGCCTTTGAACTTTGATAGCGGCAGCAGCGGGGCGAAAACCTACTCCGGTCTCGACCATTCACCGGCTGGACAGGAAGCGCCGCGCCCGGCCTTCGCCGTGATGGAATGCTCGCTGCCCAGCACCAACGCGGGCATCAAAAAACCCGGCACTGTGGATGATCCGAAGATCGGCGTCTGTGATAACGCCAATCCGCCCGCGCCCTACATCCCGGTGAACCTGCCCCGTTTCCTACAGACCGCAGACAACGCGCGCCAGTATTTGAATGATCTGGAAGTAACGGCACGTACGCAAAGCCGTTATTTCAAGCCGGCCGGGTCGATGTCCAGCAACGAGGGGACAGCCGCTAACCCCGTCCTTACTTTTATTGATGGCGATTGCACGCTGGACGGCGGCGCAGGCTTCCTCGTCGTGACCGGCAATCTAACCATGAGCGGCAATCCATCATTTGATGGCGTCGTGCTCGTCATGGGTGAAGGCTCTGTGACGCGCAGCGGCGGCGGCAACGGGACGTACAACGGGGCGATGGTGGTGGCCAAATTCGCGCGCACTTGGCCCGCCGCTGATAACGGGCTGGCACACCCGTTCCTGACGCCGACCTTCAACACGAACGGCGGCGGCAACTCGGACTTTCAATACAACTCGCAGTCCGTCTCCCGCGCGCTCACCTCGCTCGGCTCGCGCGTCGCCGGCGTGCTCGAATACTGACGGCGGCTAAACCACGCAACGCACAGCAGCGGGCGACACTCATTCACGAGTGCCGCCCGCTTCCGTTTTATTCAAACCAACTCGCTTGACAGGGTTTGAATAAATGATGAACGATGAACGCGGAATGATGAATGAAAGACAAATGATCTT
>JANMAD010000477.1:0-5302 GCA_031359515.1 Acidobacteriota bacterium
AACGCGATCATCTCCTGCTCGCGGCTCTCGTAGGCGGTGAGAAACGCTTGCTGATCGGCGGGGATATCGGCCGCACGGGCCGGATTCGGATCGGCGAGCGACGGATCGGGCAACAAAGATTCGAGCGCACGATAACGCGCAAGCTCCGCTTGACCAAGCATCTCCACCTGCTGCGCATTGAGCGGCAACAACAGAACGTGCTTTAGATAATAGTTGTAATTCGCCTCGCCCATCGGCGCGAAGGCGACCATCTGTGGCAAGCGGCGTGCGAGTCGGTCGGCGTAAGCATGCAGACTCGCGACGGCCGCGTCGCGCGCTTTGATCAAGTTGTCGCGCTCGGCCGGCGAGAGATCAACGGCGAGGGTCATCAGGCTGTCGGTGAAAAGACTGTCAATCGAGCGCGCGGAATCAATCGCGAGTTCCGCGTAGAGTTTGACGGGGCGCGTCAGATTGCGCTCGCCCTGCGCGAGCAGCGCGGGCATCTGCCGGAGGCGCGCGGTCGCGGCCAGCGCGCGTGTGCGCGGCGCATCGTAGTTCTTCTTCAACAAAGAGAAAATGCCGTTGCTGCACTCGTCCACGTAGGTCTGCGGATTGGTCTGCTCGAACTGCAACACGCGGTTGCCGAAGTCAACGCCTTCGAGTTGCGCGCGGAAAAGCAGCCAGTCAATGCGGTCGTCTTTCTTCCATTTCTCCGTCTGCATCGCGCGCACTTGCGCGAGCAGTTGGGCGACATGTTGGCGGCGCGTCTGCATGGCGGCGGGCGCGTAGTCGGTCAGCCGCGTGTCCCACGTATGCAAGCCTTGATCGCTACTGCCGACCGGATACTGCTCGTTCCGCCAACGATAATAATCATCGGCCATCTGGCGTAGCGCGGCGGGCGACGCGGACGTGTTGGCCGTTGCGCGGCGTTGCGCGTAATTCGTGAGCGGCATACAGGCGAGCAGCAGACTTGCGAGCGGCAGGAGTTTAAGCAACCTCATCTTCGGTTTCCTCAGCTTCTATTTTCTTCTTTGTTAGTTGCAAGAGCGCGCGGGCATTGCGTTGCAGCCCCGTGAGCTTGGCGCGTTTGATGGCGCTGCGGCGGAAGCGCGTGGCGTAAGTTTCGGGCGTGAGCGCGAGGACGCTTGCGAGATCGGCGGAGACGTTGTCGGGGCGCGGCTCGAAGCGCGTCTCGTCAGTCGGTTGTTGAAAACGATTCCACGGGCACACGTCCTGACAGATGTCGCAGCCGTAGAGCCAGCCGGCGAGATTATCGGCGACGGTTGTCGGCAGTTCGGGCGCGCGTGATTCGATAGTCGCATAAGAGATGCAGCGATTCGCGTCCACGACGTAAGGCTCGGTGATGGCCTCAGTTGGACATGCATCGAGACAGGCGGTGCATGCGCCGCAATGATCGGCGACCCGCGCTGTGTCGTACTCAAGTTCGAGATTCAGCAACAACTCGCCGATGAAGACCCACGAGCCATAGTCTTGCGTGATCAAATTCGTGTGCTTGCCGATCCAGCCCAGCCCGGCGCGCACGGCCCACGCCTTGTCCATGAGCGGCTGGATGTCCACGCACGTCTTGCCTTCAGCGGCGGGCCACTGCTCTTTGATCCACGCGAGCAAGAGTTTCAGCTTCTCGCCCACGACCTCGTGATAATCATCGCCCCAGGCATAGCGCGAGACTTTGCCCGCGCTTGCATCCTGCGCATGCTCGTGCGGCGTGTAGTAGTTGAGCGTGACGACAACGATTGAGCGCGCGGACGGCATGACGAGACGTGGGTCTGTGCGCTGCACGGGATCGCGCGCCAGCCACGCCATCGTGCCGTGATAGCCGCGCCGCAACCATTCTTCCAACTGCGGGCGCTCCGCCGCAAGTGGTGCCGCCGGCACGATGCCGACCTTGTGAAAGCCTGCGGCGAGCGCACGCGCTTTGATCTGCGCGGACAGCGCGGCGCGGTCTTCATTCATCTGTGCATCGTCGTGGGTAATCATCGCGGTGTGCGTTGACAGTATAACCGCACGATGGGCGGTTCGGCAGCAGCGCTGTGCGGTCTTGCGCCTGCGCGCATCGGCCGTTTAAGCTGAGAGACAAGGATCAATCAATAGATGCAAGCACAGGTAGAGGCGACAGACACGGACGAACTTAGACGCAAGGCCGGACAGTTGCTCTTCGTGGGTCTGCCGGGCACGCGGCTCGACAAGCGTCTGCGCGAATTGTTGCGCGAGGTGCGCCCCGGTGGCGTCATCTTGTTCGGGCGCAATATCGAGACGGCCGAACAGGTTGCGCTGTTGACCGCGCAGATTCGCGACGCGCTCGATCACAGCGTGCTGATCGGCGTGGATCAAGAGGGCGGTTTGGTTGATCGCTTCCGCGCCATCTGCGAGCCGATGCCCGCGGCCAAGCACGTGCGCGACGCGGCGCGCAGCGATCTGGCGCGCGAGTTCGGCGCTCTCTCAGCGCGTGTGCTGCGGTTGCTTGGCTTCAACATGAACTTCGCGCCCGTGCTCGACCTCGGCGGCGACAATGAAGATAACGGTCTGCGCGCGCGCACCTTCGGCACACAACCGGCGGAAGTCTCGCGCCTCGCGGGCGCATATCTTGACGGCTTGCAGGCGGGCGGCGTCTTAGCGTGCGGCAAACACTTTCCCGGTCTCGGCGGGTCGCAGGTGGACTCACATCGCCGCTTGCCCGTCGTCTCACATACGTGGGAAGAGATTTTCGAGCGCGACCTAGTGCCTTTCATGGACTTGATGTTCCATCGCCCCGGCGAGCGTTTGCACACGGTCATGGTCAGCCACGCAGCGTTCCCCGAAGTGTCGGAGTTTTTACAGACGTGGTTTCGCCGCACAGCCGAACTCCCTGCGCTCGATGCGCTTCATCAATTGCCCGCGACGATCAGCGGCAACGTGATCATGCGGCTGTTGCGTATGGCGCTCAAGTTCGACGGACTGGTCATCACCGACGACATGGAGATGGGCTCGGTCGTGGAGACGCTCTCGGTCGCCGAAGCCTCTCTGCGCGCCATCGAGGCCGGCTCGGACATGGTCTTGATTTGCGAGCAAGAGGCGAACTTCGTCGCCGCGCGCGATCTGATCGTCGCCGCGCTTAAGGAGGAACGTGTCAGACCTGAACTGCTCGCCCGCGCCAACGCGCGTATCGAGCGCGTGCTGCAACTCGCCGGCACGGCCGAAGGGTTCGATGCCGACGAGTTCGCCCACGCCGCGCAAGCTCTCGTTGAGTTAAAAGCCGCGCTCAAGGCCGCCGACGCAACCGGCGAGTACAGCCCTGTCTATGGCACGACCGAAGACGACGAACGCCGCTCATCGAATTTCTAAGAGTCAGTTCAAAGTTCAAAGTTGCCGGTTGATCGACTTTGACTTTGAACCTTGAACTTTGAACCTTGAACTTGTATTCACTGCTCTTATCCCCTTGACTCGCCGCGCGTTTTGACATAGAAGCTGCCGTGCGTAATGTCACCTACCCTCGTTTTAGCTCTACCCAACCGTTGTCTATGAAGGAGTCCCGCCGATGAAAAGGTTTCTGCTCTGCTTCGCGCTTGCGCTGACGGTGGCCACCGTCGTGCTCAGTCAACTAAACTGTGCCGCCCCGTCCACGAGCGATAACACCGCGACGACGACCACAACGACCACCGCAAGCACGACTGCCAACGCTAACGCTAACGCCAACGCCCCGGCCGCGAACAACGCCGCCGTCGAGTCCGAGTTGATGCAGATGGAGCGCGACTGGGCCGACACCGTCAAGACGCGCGACGTGGCGGCCGTCAAGCGGATCGAGGCGGAAGACATTACGCTCGTCTATTGGAACGGCACGACCGGCGACCGCGCGCAGGATGTTAAGGACATAGAGTCGGGCGCGCTCACGGCCGACGCGTGGGAGGTGAGCGACATGAAGGTGCGCGTGTTCGATCAGGACGCAGCGGTCGTGACCGGGCACTCGATGGTCAAGAACGGGAAGTACAAAAACACGAATGGGAAAGTGGACGACATCAGCGGCGACTATCGCTTCACTGACACGTTCGTCAAGCGCGGCGGGCACTGGCAGGTCGTCGCCTCGCAGGGCACGAAGGTGCAGAAGCCCTAAGCGAGTCTGGCGAGTCCAGCGAGTCAAAACAGTCTTCCGACTCGCTGGACTCGCTGGACTCGCCAGACTCGCTGGACTAATCCAGCTTGACTCGGCGCGCGTTTTGGCATAGAAACGCGGCGCTCTGCTAAATCGCCGCAAGGAGTTCTCCCATGAAACGAATCATCGCGGTCGTGGCGCTGCTCGGGCCGCTCTGGGGCTGCACGCAGCCCGCCGAAGCACCTAGCACCAACGCCCCGACGACCAACATCAACACCAACGCTACGACCACGACGACCAACACCAACGCCCCGACGGCCGTCGTCTCCGAGACGGCGATCACCGATCAGGAGAAACAGATCTGGGAGGCGGTCAAAAGTAAGAACTCGGAGGCCTTCGGCAATATGCTGACGGATGATTTCGTCTATGTCAGCAGCGATGGCAGCCACGATAAGGCGGGCACGATCAAGGGCGTCAAAGAGTTCGCCGGCACGGACGTGACGTTCTCCGACTGGAAGGTCGCGTCCATCGATCCGGACGCAGCCGTGGTGATTTATCACGTCAGTATGAACGCGCCACAGACGCCAAACGGGAAGCCTGTGCCCGTCGCCTTGCGCGCCAGCTCTGTCTGGGTCAAACGCGATAGCAAGTGGCTGGCCATCTTCCATCAGGACACCATGGTGGCTGAGAAGCCAGCGAGCCAATCGGCGGCGGCGACGACCAAAGCGGCGCAGCCGGCGAACGCCAACGCCCACACCGCGGCGAACGCGAATGCGAACCCCCCGGCCGGCGATGCGACGGCCGAAGCGGCCGACCCGATTACGAAGGAGAAGCAGCTTTGGGAAGAGTTGAAGCACAAGAACTGGGACGCCTTCGCCAGCGACTTGGCCGAGAACGCGGTTGAAGTCGAGGCGGATGGCGTCTATGACAAGGCCGGTTCGGTCGCAGGCGTCAAGGCGCAGGACTTGAGCAAGTACGTGCTGAACGATTTCAAGCAGGTGAAGATCGACGCGGACGCGGCCATCGTGACCTACGTGACGAAGGAGACGGGCAGCAAAGCAGAACCGGAGCAACACACAACCGTCTGGACAAAGAAGGGCGACAAGTGGTTCGCGGTCTTCCATCAGGGCACGCCGCAGATGAAGACGCCGCCGTCGGCTGCCAAGTAAAGCGTCGTCATAGAGCATCTGTTTGCGACAGACACTGCGCGGGTCGTGCGCGGGCGCGGAATTTCTT
>JANMAD010000642.1:0-22538 GCA_031359515.1 Acidobacteriota bacterium
ATTTCGGATTGCGGATTAAAGGACGCTCCGCGTATCTCCTCCAATCCGCAATCCGCAATCCGAAATCCGCATTTTTATGCCCACCGGATTCTTCAGTCTCATTCTCCACGCGCACCTACCGTTCGTGCGCCATCCGGAGCATGCCGAATTTCTTGAAGAAGACTGGCTCTACGAGGCCATCACGGAAGTTTATCTACCGCTATTAGCTACGCTCACGCGTTTGTATAACGAGGGCGTGCGGCCGCGTCTCACGATCAACGTCTCGCCGACGCTCTGCGAGATGTTGTCCGACCCGTTACTGCAAACACGCTACACGCGCCACCTCACGAGTCTCTCCGCGCTGGCCGAAGCCGAGCTTGACCGCACGTTCCACCAACTGCCGCAATTCCACCATGCCGCGCGCATGTACGCCGACAACCTGCGCGCAGCCGAGCGCCTGTGGCATGAAGTCTATCGCCGCGATCTCGTCCGCGCTTTCCGCGGGTTGCAAGACGCGGGCATCGTCGAGTTGATTACCTGCGGCGCGACGCACGGCTTTCTTCCGCTTATCTCAACTCAACCAGCGCGCCGCGCACAGATCGAGATCGCCGTCGCCAACTACGAGAAACATTTCGGTCGCCGCCCGCGCGGCATCTGGCTGCCTGAATGCGCTTATTCAGAAGGTCTCGAACAACTGCTCGCCGCCGCCGGGCTTGAATACTTCGTCGCCGACACGCACGCGATTCTCTACGGCACGCCGCGGCCGCGCTACGGCGTCTTTGCGCCGGTGCGATGCCCGAACGGCGTCGCCGTCTTCGCGCGCGATCTCGAAACCAGCCAGCAAGTCTGGAGCTCGCTCATTGGCTATCCGGGCGACCCCGACTATCGCGAGTTTTACCGCGACGTGGGCTGGGACGCGCCGCACGAATACTTACGGCCACACCTACACGCCGACGGCGCGCGGCGACCGCTCGGTCTCAAATATCATCGCGTCACGGGCCGCGAAGTGCCGCTTGAAGACAAGCAGCCTTACGTGCCCGCGCACGCACGCGGCCGCGCGCGTGTCCACGCCGAACATTTTGTGCGCGAGCGCATCAAACAGGCCGCGCGCCTGCGCGAAACTTTGGACGGGCAACAGCCGCTCATCGTCTCGCCCTATGATGCGGAGCTATTCGGTCATTGGTGGTTCGAGGGCGTGCAGTTTCTCGACTTCGTCTTTCAGGAATTGCACGAGCGCCAGCGTGAGCTTGCCTGTGTCACACCGGGCGATTATCTCGACGCGCATGCGCGCTTGCAGACGCAATGCCTCTCGCTTTCTTCATGGGGCGCGGACGGTTATTACAAGGTCTGGCTCAACGAAGGCAACGCATGGATGTATCCGCACCAGCACGCGGCGGAGACGCGCATGACCACGCTCGCCGACAGACACCGCGCGGCCGATGACGAATTGCTCCGTCGTGCGCTCAAGCAAGCCGCGCGCGAACTACTGCTCGCGCAATCGAGCGATTGGGCGTTTCAAATCTATCAGGGCACAACCGTCGCCTACGCCGCGCGCCGTTTCCGCGCGCACATACGCCGCTTCAACGCCCTCGCCGACGACATCGAGCATGGCACGATTGACCAGATGCAGCTGGCTGACTATGAAGCGCGCGACAACATCTTTCCCGAACTCGACTACCGCGTTTACGCCGCGACATGAACGCGCCCGCCACGCTGCCCCTCATCATCGGCCATCGCGGCGCGGCGGCCGTCGCGCCGGAGAACACGCTCAACTCGTTCGCCCGCGCCTACCAAGACGACGCTGACGGCATCGAGTTCGACGTGCGCCTCGCGCGCGATGGCACACCCGTCGTCATTCACGACGCGACACTCAAAAGAACGGCCGCGCGTACAGACTTCGTCGCCGCCCTATCAGCCGCTGAGTTGGGCGCGATAGATGTCGGCTCATGGTTCAACCGCCGCTTCCCCGCCCACGCCCGCGCCGACTATGTCCTTGCGCGCATTCCTACGCTCGCGCAGGTGCTTGAACTAACCGCACCTCTGAGTGGCGTGCTATACGTTGAACTGAAATGTAACACCCGCGACGCACACACGCTGGCGGCGCGCGTCGTCGAGACATTGCAGACGGATGGCGCGAACCATAAGGTAGTGATCGAGAGTTTCACCCTCACTGCAATTGCGGAGGTCAAGCGGCTTGCGCCGCACCTGCGCACCGCCGCGCTGTTCGAACGGCGACTGGCGCGCCCGCTGCCCACCGCTCGCTCGCTCATTGCCCACGCACGCGCATGCGGCGCGGATGAGATCGCACTGCAACACACGCTCGCCACTTCGCGCATCGTCGCCGCCGCGCAGGCCGCCGGTTTCCCCGTCGTCGTCTGGACGGTGGACAACCCCGCGCGTCTGCGCCCCCTGATCAAGCTTGGCGTGCGGGCCGTCATCACAAACGATCCCGCGCGGATGGTGCAAGCTCTCCGCAGTTGGCAATGAAGCGCGCAAGAATATTCAACCACGAAGTCGCACGAAATAACACGAAGGGACAGGCTCATATTTCGCGTGCTTTAGTTCGTGTTGTCTTGTGTGATTTCGCGATTAATCGCTCTCCGGCTTACCCGAACATGCTTGCATAGAGTCTGCTATTCTCTCTCCGCACACATGAATATTCCTGCCCCAGCCAACGACAGAGTTCTCGTCCAAGAGCATTTCACGCTGCACCTGCGGCAGAGCCGGCGGGCGCAGTGGTCGAGTGAGGCACGCCCCACCTATGCCGCGCTCTTGCTCTTACGCGGGACACTCCGCCGGACGGATGAAGCCGACACGGACGAACTACGCGCCCCTGCCGCACTGCTCGCCGCGCCGGGCGAGACCGTCAGCGCAAGCGGCGCGCAAGTCGCTTACTTGCTCGTCACGCTCGCGCCCACATATTTGCTCGACTGCGCCGTGCGCGCCCGCCTCACCCGCGCCGACGCGCGCATCGCCTTCACCACGCACGCCGTCACGCGCGACGCACGGCTCGCCCAACTAGCACACGACCTCGCCGCCGAACTGCGCGCTCCCGAAGCTGGTCAGGCCGTGTTCGTCGCCGCGCTCATCGAACAACTCACCGTCCACCTCTTGCGCCGCCACGCGAACATACGTCGCGCGGACGAGTTGGAACTGTCGCGCGTCGGACTAGTTGACCGCCGCATCCGCCGCGCGGTCGAACTAATGCACGCCCAACTGCACGAGGACGTGCCGCTCGAAGCAATGGCCGCCGCCGCCTATCTCTCGCCGTTCCACTTTGCCCGCCTCTTCAAAAAGGTCACCGGCACATCGCCCCACGCCTATCTCGCCGCCCTGCGCCTGGAGCGCGCGCAGATGTTACTGGCCACTACCGATCTCTCCATCACCGAGGTCGGCGCGCGTATCGGCTACGCCAGTTCCAGCCACTTCGCCAAAGCGTTTCGTCAGTCCACAGGCCTCTCGCCCCGCGCCTTCCGCGCCGCACTCATTTCAGAGGTTAGAGGTTAGTAAGCATGACTCCGACACAGTGCCTTTGAACTTTGAATTCAACTAGCCTCTGACCTCTGACCTCTGCTTTTAGCAAGCCGCCGCTCAACTTGGGCAAGATTTGACGAGACATGCCAGGTGCGCGGGAACTATGCTGACGGCTAGATTATTACGGGAGGAAGCAAGCAAATGGCTATGAATAAAGGCGCGGAGATCGCACCAGCGAAAGGCAAGCTGGGGGTGTTGCTCGTTGGTCTCGGTGCTGTTAGCACAACTTTCATCGCGGGCGTGGAGGCGATCAAGAAAGGCTTGGCCGCGCCCATCGGCAGCCTGACGCAGATGGGCACGATCCGGCTCGGCAAGCGGACGGAGAACCGTGTGCCGACGATCAAGGAGTTCGTCCCGCTCGCCGACTTAAACGAGCTTGTCTTCGGCGCGTGGGACATCTTCGCTGATTCCGCCTACGACGCCGCCATGCACGCGGGCGTGCTGGAGAAAGAATTACTCGCGCATTTGCGCACGCCCTTGCAAAAGATTAAACCGATGAAGGCCGTCTTCGATCAGTTTTATGTGAAGCGATTGAGCGGCACAAACGTCAAAGAAGGCGCGAACAAACTGGAACTGGCCGAGCAGTTGATCGCGGACATCGCCGAGTTCAAGCGCAAGAATAAGTGTACCCGGCTCGTCATGGTCTGGGCCGCCTCAACCGAGATTTTTCTCAAAGAGCATGCCGTCCATAAGACCCTCAAGTCTTTTGAACAGGCCATGCGCGACAATCACAAGGCCATCGCGCCCTCGATGCTCTACGCCTACGCCGCGCTCAAGTCCGGCGTGCCGTTCGCTAACGGCGCGCCGAACCTGACCGTTGACATTCCCGCGTTGCGCGACTTGGCGGATGAGAACCGCGTGCCAGTCTGTGGTAAAGATTTCAAGACCGGCCAGACCATGATGAAGACCATTCTCGCGCCCGGTTTGAAATCGCGCATGCTGGGGCTGCACGGCTGGTACTCGACCAACATTCTCGGCAACCGCGACGGCGAAGTTTTAGACGATCCCGAATCATTCAAGACCAAAGAGGAGTCGAAGCTCTCCGTCCTTGAATATATCCTGCAACCGGATGTCTACCCGGAACTCTACAAGGACTTCTCGCACGTCGTCCGCATCAACTACTATCCGCCGCGCGGCGACAACAAAGAGGGCTGGGACAACATAGACATCTTCGGTTGGCTCGGCTACCCGATGCAGATCAAAATTGACTTCCTCTGCCGCGACTCGATCTTGGCCGCGCCGCTGGTGCTAGACCTTGCGCTCTTCCTCGATCTCGCTCAACGCACCGGCATGAAGGGCGTGCAGGAGTGGCTCTCGTTCTATTTCAAATCGCCAATGACCGCGCCCAAACTCTACCCGGAGCACGACCTCTTCATCCAACTGATGAAGCTCAAGAACACCCTGCGCCACCTGCGTGGCGAAGACTTGATCACGCATCTGGGACTTGAGTATTACGACTGAGCGGGCGCGAGCGGAGTACGACAAGCAAACCTTTATGCGAGCGCGTTGCCCACGGCGCGCTCGCATTTTTTCGGCCAACAGGGGCAGCGAAACGTCGCCCGGCGCTATGGCCAAAGCGGTCAACGTTTTGGTGAGACGACAGTGCGTTTTGCGTGTACTCGGTCTCCAAAAACTCGGAGAGTGCCCGTCTGTGTCAGTCAGTCGCTGCCAAGAATTGTCAACGCGAACTGGCGTTCGGCGACGGCGGCGCGCTCGCTTTTTTCACCGCATCGCATATTTTGTGGTGACAAACGACACGTTGTCGTTTATATAGTGTTCCCGCTTACGCACATCACCTTCGCGGGCAACGTTATGTAGCCAACCGGCGTGGCCCGTTTCGCATCAATGATAGTTGCGGATCGTTCTTTGCATGGAGCAAGAGTGCGGCGACCTTGCCGGGTCGTCGCCGTTCTTTGCGGCGCACATATCGGGGGGTCAGTTGCATCCCCGAACGCCGCCGATTCGTATATTCAATTACGAAGGCGGCGGCGGACGAAAGCGCCCACGACGCTTCAGGCAAGGAGGCCGGTCACATGCTTGCGACGATGGAAAGACAGAAAAAAAATATCGAGACGGTCTTTCTTGATCCCGATCAGAAAAGCCCGCGCGCACAGGAGTTCGAGGAGAAACTGGGGGCGCGGATCGTCGGGCAGGAACGCGCAGTGCGCCGCATGAGCGGGCTGTATCAAATTTTCCTCGCGGGCATGAATCCGCCGAACCGCCCCGTCGGCACGATGCTATTTTTGGGGCCGACCGGCTCTGGCAAAACGCGCGTCGTCGAGGCAGCGGCCGAAGTTTTGTTTGGCGATCCGAACGCGGTCATCAAGATCGATTGCGCGGAGTTTCAGCACTCGCACGAGATCGCGAAACTGATCGGTAGCCCGCCCGGTTACCTCGGCCACCGCGAGACCAGTCCGATGCTGACGCAGGAGAATCTCGACCGTTACCACAACGACGAGACAAAACTCTCGCTCGTCCTATTCGACGAGATTGAGAAGGCGTCCGATTCTCTGTGGCAACTGCTGCTGGGCATTCTCGACAAGGCAACGCTGACCTTGGGCGACAATCGCCGCGTGGACTTCTCAAAGACGATGGTCGTGCTGACCTCGAACCTTGGCGCACGCGAGATGTCCGAATTGATCTCCGGCGGCATCGGCTTCGCGCCCGCGAAGGGCGCGAAAAATCCGAACGACACCGAGGTCGATCACAAGATTTATCGCACGGCGGTCGAAGCGGCGCGGCGCAAGTTCTCGCCGGAGTTTATGAACCGTATTGACAAGGTGGTCGTCTTCCGCAGTTTGAAGGAGCATCACCTGCGTCAGATTCTCGATCTGGAACTGGCGTCCGTGCAGGAGCGCATCATGCGTTCGGCGGGCACGAAGTTCGTCTTCCAATGCTCGGACGCGGCGAAGACGATGCTCTTGGAAGAGGGCATTGACTTCAAGTATGGCGCGCGGCATCTGAAGCGCTCGATTGAGCGATTTCTGGTCTATCCGCTCTCGAACCTGGTGGCGACCGAACAGGTGGGCTTGGGCGATCTGGTCTACGTTGATCTGAACGAGCAGAACAAGCGGCTCGTCTTCTCAAAGCGTTCGGGTGGCGCGTTGATCTCCGAGGTGGGTGAGCCTGAACCGGCAATGGAAGAGACCGAAGCCAAATCGGGCGGCGTCGGGTTGCCGCTCCCGACGCAGACGAAGGTGGCACGCAAAGGTCAGGGGCGCGGCGAGAAGACCGAGAGCTAAGCGCGCCGTCGAATTAAACATCAAGGGTCGGAGTTGAGCTTACTTCAACTCCGACCTTTTTATTTTTGCGATGTCAGGACGGGCTTGGGGGGCGCGCGGGGTCGAGTTTGCGTAAGACCTCGAAAGCTATTTGGGCGAGCAAGGGGTCGCGTGCGGCGAGGACGGAACGAAGCGCGGGCACGGCCGTCGGATCACCGATCAAACCGAGCGCGCGTGCGGCTTCACGGCGCACGTCGTCGCCGGCATGTTCGTTCGTGAGCGTGGCGACGAGTGCGGGCACGGCGGCGCGACTGCCAATGTGGCCGAGCGCTTCGGCCGCCGCGCGCCGGACGAATTCGTTCTCGTCCATCTTGCCCCGCGTGCTGCGACTAAAAATCCCTGTGCCGGGAATACGCCGACCGAGCGTTTCACTGAGCGGACTAACGGCGCGCTCATCGCCGAGCCGGCCGAGCGCAACGGCCGCTGCGCCACGTACACCTGCCTCTTTGTCGCGCGCCAGCGCCGTCACAAGCCCATCAACGGCCGTGCGACTGCGCGTCTCACCAAGCGCGTAAGCGACTTCACGACGAACAAACTCTTGCCGGTCGGCGAGTAGTGGCATGAGTAGCGCGGCGGCTTCATTCGCAGGCAGTGAGAGAACGGCGTGTGCGGCTGTGGCGCGGACGATGATAGCCGGGTCTTGGAGCGCGGGCACCGCCGCACGAGATGCATCTGACCTGTGCATCGCGCCGAGGCGCGTAACTGCGTCGCGCCGCTCCTCTGTGTCAGCGGATGCTAACCGGGCGCGCTCTTGCTCGATCTCGCGCTGTTGCGGCGTGAGCGCGGACTGCGCACCCTGCACGAGTTCCGGGTTACAAAGTGAACCAGCCGCCGCCATGAGCGCGGCGAACGCAAGCCAACCGAGCGCACGCATGCGACTACGATTGCAGTAGCGTTGCTGTCGATTGGCGCGCAGAGATGAAGGCGAGGCACTTGTCATATCGCTCATACGCGCGGCGGTACGATAGCGGCAGCACGGCGGTCAGCGCGGCGACGCGCAGACTCCCACTCGTGCGCCTGCCGCGCACGCTGGTTCTCTTGCGCATCGGCAAGCAGCGTGACAAGGTCGTCCTCCCAGAGACCGGCGGGCGCGCTCGCACGGCGCATTGACTCCATGATTGAAATGTAGTCGAGCACCTCTTTGACATCGGTGTCGGTCAGTGAGTCGAGTTTGAATGCGAGGCGCTGGCGTTCGGTGATTCGCTTGGCCATTTCCATATCCTCCGTATCGGCGAAGGGGGACGGCCCAAGCGCATCCAGTGGTCAACTCGCTGGGCGAGTCGGGGGGCGGCGTGCGTAGGGCCAGAGGCTGATTGTTTGTGGCGCGCATCTGCGCGCGAGAATGTTGTGGTGCCTCACCTTTGAACTATTTGAGCGGCAGCCGTGTTGTCTGTGCTTGGGCGCGACTGTCGCTTCGGCGTTTACATCAGAGCCGCACGAGAAGCGAATGCAGCGACGACGAGACTGCGAACGTTTCAGCCGTTCGCCGCGCTCCCAATGTGCTCTATCTTATCCTGTTAAAGTTTTTACACGCGACCGTTCGCAGATCGCCTGTCGCGCAATATACACAAGCGCTATACGTTAGGCAAGATGAAGTTTGACCTGTAAAGATTGAGACTGCGTCGTGGTTGTATGCTATACGCGCGGCGCTTGCTCGCACTGACGCTTGTGCCGGTTAATCGATTTTCGCCGCAATCGTGTGCAGCGTGTCCACGATGAGCACGGCGATGGGCGGGTAGAAGAGCAACTCAGGGCGCACGTGCGGGTCGAAGAGACCGGGGATTGCGCTCAAGATCAGATCGTACATGTGACTGCCGACGAACAGACCGGCAGCGAGGCTCAGCATGTAGCCGCCGACGAGATAGCTTGAAGCGGCGAAACGCGTAAAAGGTTTATCCGGCTTCTCTTCCTCGCGCATGATCGAGTCGTGGAGCGACTTCGGCTGGTAGGTGTAGCGCTCAAAGCAGGCGCGCAAGCGGGTGAAGAGTTGCCAGAGGCCGAGCAGAAATAATGTGACCATGATGGCGCGCCAGGGTAGAGCTAAGCTATCCCATAGGCGCGGCTTAAACATCGTGACGAAGAAGGTCGAGAGGAAGAGTGAGACAATAGTAAAAACAGCTTGTTGCAGCGCGTAGGTCTCGCGCCGCTCGGCTTCAATGAAGTTGTCTACGATTCGATCCAGCCGGGCCTGCACCGCCACCTGCCGTGCGCGCCGCGCATGCGGGTTGTTCGACTGGAGTACCGAGCCGCTGCTGCTGGTAAAGCCACTGGAGAGGCGCGTCAACTGACCGTCGTAATAGGCGCGCTCTTGCGGGTCGCTGAGCGTGCGGTAGGCCAGCGAGATCAAGCCGAACTCGCGTGCAGCCTGTTCCGAACCGCCATTCAGGTCAGGATGGCGTTGACGCGCTAAACGCCGATAAGCTGATTTGACCTCAGCCGCCGATGCCTGTCGCTTAACGCCCAAGATTTTGTAATAGTCAAGCACTTGCGTAAATTCCCCGTACGCGCTATGACGGGCCGCGATGGGCGCATCAAGCACGATGCGCTCCCGGCTGGCAGGGTCAATCCATGGGCGCACTATAACATTTTTCGGTGCATTCGTCTTGTGGGAATTGGAAGCGATTCGCTGCCATGCCGGGAGGCGCGAAGTGTGCGGTGAGGCGAGCCAAAGGGGCGGCGTTTCAACCCCGGACGGCCACCGAGGTAGGGGGCAAGGACACTTGTTTTTTTGACCGCTCCCTTTGGCTCACTCCAAAAGTTTGCAATGCTTGTGCCAGCAGGACAATAGATCAGAATCGTGAAAAATTGCAAGGAATCTTGCAAGAATAATGATCTTTTCCTTTGCCCATGGATGTCGGCGTGTACTTTTGTAGACACAGCCTTACACAATAGTTGACACTACCGCCTAGCTGTTAAGATTGATACTCATTTCAAAGCTATGAAGGGCGTGAGCTTTGTAGCCCCCGCCCCTCATAATTATGCCGCAGGCAACCAGTATCTGTTACTACTTTGAGGCAGCCGCAGCCGCGCGGTCTATGATCCGTAACATCGTGCGCACGGCGACGCCGGTCGGCCCCTTCGCGCGATACGGTTTAGCATCATCGCCCCAAGCTGTGCCGGCGATGTCGAGATGCGCCCAAGAGATGCCGTCGGCGAATTCTTTGATGAAGGCAGCGGCCGTAATCGTGCCCGCTTTGCGCCCGCCGACATTTTTAATGTCAGCGATGTCCGACTTGATCTGCTTCGTGTACTCTTTGTCGAGCGGTAACTGCCAGAACTTCTCGCCCACCTCCTGCCCCGCCGCGATCACTTCATCAATCAATGCCTGATCAGTGCCGAGAATGCCCGTGTTGACATCGCCCAGTGCGATAGAGACCGCGCCTGTCAGCGTCGCCATATCGATCACGCGCGTCGCGCCTAACTTTTTCGCATAACAAACCGCGTCAGCCAGAATCAGTCGCCCCTCTGCGTCTGTGTTGATAACTTCAATGGTCTTGCCATTCATCGCGCGCACCACATCGCCCGGCTTCGTCGCCTTGCCCGACGGCATGTTCTCGGTCGAAGGCACGACGCCCAGCACAGGGATCGCCGGCTTCAATTGTGCGATAGCGCGCATCACACCTAACACGGTCGCGCCGCCCGTCATGTCGTACTTCATCAATTCCATGTTCTCGCCCGGCTTCAACGAGATGCCGCCCGTGTCGAACGTGACGCCCTTGCCGACCAACGCCAGCAATTCATCTTGCCCAGCGCCATTGCCTGCGCCATTCTTTGCTTGCCCTGCCGGCGTGTACTTCAAGATGATCAACTTCGGCGGCTCGTCCGATCCGCGTGCGACGCTCAAGAGCGCGCCCATGCCTTCCCGCTCCATCTGCTCGCGCTCTAACACGTCGCACTCCAGCCCGAACGTCCCCGCAATCTCACGCGCTCGCTCGGCCATGATCGTTGGCGTCATGTACGCGCCCGGCTCGTTCGCCAGATCGCGTGTGAAGTTGACCGCCTCGCCGATGATCCGTCCGCGCTCTGCGCCGCGTTTGAGCGCAGCGTCGTCCGCGCCCTGCGCGATCAAGATCAGGCGTTCGATCTGCCGCTCCTCTTTGTCAATCGTCCGATATTTGTCTGGCTCGAACAAACCCATCAACGCGCCTTCAGCCACGGCCGCGGCCGCGCTTTCGCTCTCACCGTTTGCCGTGCGCAGGATCACACCGGCCGACTTCACATTGCGCGCCCGCAGAGCGCGCACGGCCGTCCCGGCCAACTGCGCCACCTGCGCCGTCTTGTACCCATCAAGCTCGCCCGCGCCAACGAGCAACAGACGTTGCGCCTGCAATCCGCCGCGCTCCTGACCGAGATGCACGAAGACCGTCTCGCCCTCTTTACCTTTCAACTCACCTGCTTCAATGACCGATTTGAGCAACCCACCGGTCGCGACATCGAGTTCCTGTAATAGACCTTCCGCGGCCCCCTCATCTTTGAACACGGCGATGACCAATGCCTGCACGTCTGCGTCCTTGAAACTTCCGTTACTCGTCTGAATCTCCATCTGCTCTCTCCTGTTGCTTTAATCTTTTGCCTTAACGATTTCGTTCTTTAAGTTGCGCGCGAGTCTCCCGCTCGACCGTGCGCCGCATCTCCGTCTCGCGCTTATCGTAAAGCTTTTTACCGCGCGCCACGCCCACTTCCAATTTCACGCGCCCGCGCTTGAGGTAGATGCGCGTCACGACGAGCGTCATGCCCTTCACGGTCGCGGCTTCCTGTAGCCGCTCGATCTCGCGGCGATGCAGCAAGAGCTTGCGCGTGCGCGTCGGGTCGTGGTTCTCGCGGTTGCCATAAGCATACGGCGAAATATGCGCATTGAACAACCACGCCTCGCCATCGCGCACACCAACATAGGATTCGCGCAATTGAATTTGCCCGGCCCGGATACTCTTGACCTCCGTGCCCGTCAACGCGATGCCCGCCTCATACTTAGCCTCGATGTGATACTCATGAAAGGCCGCGCGGTTCGTCAGCAATGCTTTCTCTTCAGCTTCAGCAGCCATGTGCAAGTTTCCGTCGTTCGTCGTCAGTTGTCGGCTTCATCTATCACCTTCAGTTCGCACTAGCAGCCCAATGGGCAACTGACCACGAACGACGGACAGCCTTTCATTCAAACTCGCTCTTGAGCGGGCGCGTCATTAATTGTGCGACAGCCTCGCCGACGCTCTGACCTTCATACAGCACGGCATGCACCTGTTCCGTGATTGGCATGGCGACGCCGTGCTTATTGGCCAACAGTTTGACCGCGCGCGTTGTGCGCACGCCCTCCGCAACCTCGTGCATGCCCGCGAGAATCTCAGCGAGCGCACGCCCGCGCCCCAATTCTTGCCCGACAAAACGATTGCGCGAGAGACCGCCTGTGCAGGTCAAGACCAGATCGCCGAGACCTGCAAGCCCCATCAAAGTTTCTACGCGTGCGCCCTGCGCGACTGCTAAACGCACGATCTCAGCCAACCCGCGCGTGAGCAAAGCGGCGACGCTGTTTGCGCCCAATCCTAACCCGGAAACCATTCCCGCCGCCAACGCGATCACGTTCTTCACCGCACCGCCCAACTCCGTCCCCGCCACGTCCGCGTTCGTGTAGACGCGCAAGTTAGCGCAACTCAAAGCCGCCTGCACCGTGCGACTCAACCTCTCGTCCGCGCTGGCCGCGACCACCGCCGTCGGTTGTCCCGCCGCGACCTCCTGCGCAAACGAAGGCCCGGACAGACAGACGAACCGCGCCGCATACTCCGCACCTAACACCGCGCGCACAACTTCCGAGATGCGCTGCCCCGTCTCGATCTCGATCCCCTTCGTCGCGCTGACCAGAATCATTTCCGGCCGCACGTCCCCCGCCATGCGCCCTAGTAACTCGCGCGTCGCGTGTGACGGCGCGGCCAAGATCACCATCTCGGCATCGCGCAACGCCGCGCTTGTATCCTCCGTCGCCCGCACATCACCCTCGATCTGATGCGGCGCGAGATAGACACTGTTCACGCGCTCGCGATTGATGCTCGCGACCACCTCCGCGTTCCGCGCCCACAGGCGCACCTCATGCCCCGCGCGCCCGGCCACCATCCCCAAGGCCGTGCCCCAACCGCCCGCACCCATGATCGCGATACGTCGCATCTTCAGAGTTTGAGTTTACTTTCCGTGCCGTGCCATAACCGCACGATGTTGGCGCGGTGCATGTAGATAATCAACGCGCTGCCCGCTAATGCGACCGCGATGAGCGGCGCAACTGGCGTCGGCTCGCCGCGCACACGCTTGAGCAACCAGACGCATGGTGTCATCAACGCCGCCGCCGTGATCGAGCCAAGCGAGACGTAGCGCGTGCGCCAGACGACGAGCAAAAAGATGATGGCGACAATGCCTACTGCTGCCGGCACGAGCGCGAGAAAAACACCCAGCCCGGTGGCGACGCCTTTGCCGCCGCGAAATTTCAGCCAGATCGGAAAGCAGTGGCCGACGATGCCGGCGAGCGCAGCACACGCGACCCACCAATTGACGCCGAACCCCGTCGGCAACAACCACCGCGCCAGCCAGACCGCGAGTACGCCCTTCGCAGCGTCGAGCGCGAGCGTCAACACACCCGCGCCTTTGCCCGCACGTCGCGTGACATTGGTCGCGCCCGTCCCGCCCGACCCGCTTGCGCGCACGTCGCCGCCGCCCGATAACTTCACAATCAAATAGCCAAACGGGATCGAGCCTAACAGGTACGCGAGGAGGATGACGGTTGTCGGCCACATATTCAGATCAATCGCCGACGTAGCAGATCGAGCGCGGCTTGGGCGGCACGCCAGCGGATGAGCTGACGGTCGCCGGGCAAGAGGAGTTTGCGATGCTCTGTGTGCGCATCGTCCGCAAGCGCGATATAGACGAGACCGACGGGCTTGTCTTCCGTGCCGCCGCCGGGGCCGGCGATGCCGGTGACGGCTAAGCCGAAATCGGTTTCGGCGCGCTCGCGCACGCCTTCGGCCATCGCTTCGGCGACCTGCGCACTGACCGCGCCGTACTCGCCGATCAGATCGGCCGGCACGCCGAGCAGACGCACCTTCGCCTCGTTTGAATAAGTTACCAACCCCTCTTTGAAATAGCTGGACGAGCCGGGCACTTCGGTCAAACGCCCGGCGACGAGGCCGCCCGTGCAGCTTTCGGCCACGGCCAGCGTGAAGCCGTTGACGGCGAGCCGCAAGCCCACAACTTCTTCCATCTGCTCGCCGCGAAACGCGAATACGGCGTCGCCTAGTCGCTCTTCGATCTGGCCGGCCAACCCGTCTAGCAAAAGCTCTGCCGCCTGCTCCGTCTTCCCTTGCGCGGTCAGGTGTATCTCGATCTCCGAGCGATTGAAGAGGATAGTCGTCTGTGGATTATCGTACTGCGTATAGACCGGCGCGATGCGCTCGTCCACCGCCGACTCGCCCAAGCCCGACACGCGCAGCACGCGCCGCACGACGCGCACGTCACCCGCCTTCGCAACGAGCCTCGGCCCGATGTGTGTCTCGTACATCGGGCGCATCTCGCGTGGCGGCCCCGGCAACAGCACGAGCGCGCGGCCCTCGTGCTCAAGATACATGCCGGGCGCAGAGCCGTGCGGGTTCTCCAACACCTCCGCGCCCTCGATGACCATTGCCTGCCGTGTGTTGATCTCCGGCATCTTGCGCCCCAGACGCATGAACTTCGCGCGGATGTCGTCCAATACTTTCTCGTTGAGCAGCAGCCGCCGCGCGAGCGCGCGGGCCGCGATCTTGCGTGTGATGTCGTCTTCAGTCGGCCCGAGACCGCCCGTCGTGATGACGACGCGCGAACGGCGCATGGCTTCGCGCAGAGTCTCTTCCAGCCGCGCATCATCGTCGCCAACGATGGTTTTTAGTTTAACTTCGATGCCGACCCCGTTCAGTTTCTCGGTCAACCACAGACTGTTCGTGTCTGAATGAAATGGCGTCAGCAGTTCCGAGCCAATCGCGATGATTTCTGCTGTGAGCATGTTTGATCCAACCTGACTTTTTATCGAGGCACTGCGGACTCTCCGCAGAGATGCGGAGGTCAAGCCGAAGGGCCGCAGAGCAAAGCTCAACTCTCTGCGCGTCTCTGCGTTAACTCTGCGTCTCTGGGGTAAACAGCGAGTCACCTACTCACAAGCGCAAGAAAACAAGGTACACGCTAACGCTCACCTGCCCATCACTATGTAATAGGCCTGCTCGGCCACGATGTAGTCGTGGATGTTGACGATGCCCCGATGATCGAGTTGTGATTGGATGAACGCCTCGCGCTCGAAGCGATGGCGCAGGCGGCGCAGATCGTGCGCGCTGGTGCGCGGGCTGATCGATTTGCTCGCCACCTCGCGCGGCAGCTTCGTATGCCGCCCACGATAGACCACGCCCATCCCGCCGCGCCCGATGCACTCTGCGATGCGATAACTGCCGATGATCGTCTCAGTCGCCATGAAGGTAGCAGTAGGCAGTAGGCAGTAAGCAGTAGACAGTCAGGAACAATTTTTACCGTGTCGCCCGATCACCAGCGTAAACATTTTCTGCCTACTGCCTACTGCTTACTAATTCTCACGCCGTCTTCTTCTCTTCTTCGTATACATCGCGCAGCACTTCGGCGATAGGCGGCGGCATTGTTGGCGGCGCAGTCGTCGGCTGGTTTGCGTTGAACGAGAGGCGCACTGTCGCGTCGTGGAGAGATTTTGCGCCCGCTGTGGCCGGTTGCGGCCCGCCGTGGGGTAGTGCGGCTTGCGTCCGGGCGAGCTGCGCGCGACTGTCGGCGAGCAGCTTGGCGGCGTGCGTGCGGCGCGTGCGCTCAAGGTTGCGGATGGCGGCGAGCGTCTGCGGCCCGTCGGCCGGTTCATGCTCAAGCCGCCGCAATACGTTGACGTAGCGCCGCAGCTCGGGCGTGGGCGTGGTTAGCTGGCGTTCGTCGCCCGCTTCCGATTCGACGACATAGGCCAGATGCTCGACCGCCTCAGCGTGCGCGCCGGCGCGATGATGGAGCGCGCCGAGCGTGAAATAGACGAGCGGTGGTGCGTCCGTCATGGTGTGCAGCACGCGCTCGCCCTGTTCGATGACCTCGCGAATCTCAAAGCCATACCAGGAGCGCTCTTCTTCGCGCAGGATATTGTTGGCGTTGAGATAGAAATCGAAGACGCGGCGCGTCTCGTGCTGCTCGGAGCGATCCACCGCGCGCCAGATAAAATAGACGACGACCGCGAAGAAGAAGATAACCATCGGCGGAATGCCCATCAACGCCAGCATCGCCATGATGACGATGATCGCGAGAATCTTGTGCCCGGCTTCTTTGCTCTTACTACTCATAACCCTTATGTGCTGCTGCCTGAAAAACATTTAACCACGAATGCACCCGAAATAACACGAATGATCAAGCCTTAGCCCCTTCGCGTTGTTTCGTGTGCCTTCGTGGTTTCAAAGACCGCCACGAACATACTTAATTTGTTGCGCTGCCCTTAAGTCGCGCGCTCGATGCGTTGCCGGATCGCTGCGCCGGCTGCAACTGTTGAGAGAGCGCCGCCAAGATCGCGCGTCGTCTCGCCGGCATTGATCGCGGCGCGCACGCCTTGTTCCACAGCCGCGCTCGCCGTGTCGTGCCCTAAATATTCTAACATCATAGCGACGGTCAGAATAGCGCCGACCGGATTGGCCACGCCTTTGCCCGCGAGCGGCGGCGCGCTGCCATGCACCGGCTCGAACAGAGAGACGCGCCCCGGATGTATGTTGCCCGAAGCGGCCAAACCTAGTCCGCCTTGCAGCGCCGCGCCGAGGTCGGTCAGGATGTCGCCGAACAGATTGTTTGTCACGATCACGTCGTACTGCGCGGGGTCTAGCACCATGAACATCGCCATCGCATCCACATATTGATGGTTCACCGCGATGTTCGCGTAGCGCCCCGCGACTTCTTTGAATGTGCGCTGCCACAAATCGCCGCCGAAGCGTTGCACGTTCGACTTGTCGGCCATCGTCACGCGCTTGCGCCCGTGCTTGCGCGCATAGTCGAACGCCGCCGTGATGATTCGTTCCACGCCGTGCCGCGTGTTCAACTCCTCCTGCGTAGCGATCTCTTCAGGTGTGCCGCGCTTCAGGATGCCGCCCGCGCCGCAATACGCGCCTTCGGTATTCTCGCGGAAGACGACGAAATCAATGTCCTCAATCGTGCGTTCGCGCAACGGCGTAAGGCGCGCATCCATGAGTTTGACGGGGCGCAGATTGATGTAGAGATCAAGCCCGCGCCGCATGCCGAGCAGAATATCTTCCGCATGCTTATTCGACGGCACGCGCGGATCGCCGAACGCGCCCGCGAAGATCGCATCGAACTCCGTTGTCAGCATCTCAAGCGCACCTGCGGGTAGAGTCACGCCAGCACTTAAAAACTTTTCCGCGCCCCAATCGAAATGCTGCAACTCAAGCGCGACGCCGTGCGTCGCGCGCAGCGATTCAAGCACGCCGACCGCTTCCCGCGTCACTTCCGGCCCGATGCCATCACCGGGCACGACCGCGATCCGCTTCACTTTCTTCGTCATTGCCTTACCTGATTGGATGAGTTCTGTAGACGCTGCTCGATACGTGGCAGACTGGCGATGAGTGTCTCGCCGACGACTTGCAGGCTGCGCGGCGCTATTTTGTCGAGCGTGTCGTCGGCCGTGTGCCAGTAAGGGTAGTCGTTGAGTTGGATCAGGTCTACGGCTTCGATGCCGGCCTTGAGGAACGGCTCGTGGTCGTCGCCGCCGACGCCCTCCGCACCGTCTATGAATACGTCGCCGTGGCCGATCTCGCGCGCGGTCTGCCAGATGATGTCTTCAATCCAGCGCGTGCCCATGTCGTCACGCCGCAGTTGCAGATTTTTGAAGCCCATCATGTCGAGCAGGATCATGGCACGCACGCGGCTCAGTTGATTCTGCTCCTTGAGATGCGCGACGTAGCGCCGACTGCCGTAAGTGTTGTCGGGCGCGTCCGGTTTGCCGCAATCGTCCCAGCCTTTACAGAATGCTTCTTCGCCATCGAAGAAGACGAACCGGTAAGTCATACGCGGCTTCTCGTGACTGAGCGCGCGGGCAAGTTCGAGCAACGCGCCGGTGGAAGAGCCGGCATCGTTCGCGCCGACGAAGCGAAACTCCTTGAAAGGTTTCGTATCGTAATGGCTGCCGATGACGAGCGCGTCGGTCGTCTCGCCGGGCAGTTCCGCCGTTACGTTCACCATCTTCTTGTTGCCCTGCGGCGTCTTGGCCGTGAACTCATCGGTCGTCACTTTCAACCCGTACGACTGCAACTCGCCAATGATGTACTGCCGCGTGCGCGCCAACTCCGATGAACCGGCCGGGCGCGGCCCCATGTCAACCATCTTGCTGACGTGTGTGAACGCACGCTGCCCGTCGTAGGCGGGTCGGCTGTTCGGAGCAGACGCAGGGGGCGTAGGTGTCGTTGCGCCCGCAGGCGTGGCCGCCGTTTGCCCATTCTCCGTAGTCGAACCTGACGGACAGGCAATGAAGCCGAACGGAAGCAGAAGCAGGAACGCAACCGACAAGTACGGCGCACGTGCCTGCCGCGCCTGCGCGTGTGTGGGATTGGCGTTGCATCGAAACATAACTAAATCAAACCACGAAAGATCGGGGCAACAGGGAAAAGCTGTCCACGAAACCACACGAATCAGCACGAAGCAAACCACACGCCGGTTCGTGTTGGTTCGTGTCATTTCGTGGATAAATAATTTTCGCCTTGTTTGCCATTCCTCTGTGCTTCGATTTAAATGACAAGGAGGCGGTGAAAATTTAGAGGTGTGTGATGAGGGATGAGCAAAAGCGGATGAACGATCTTCCGTTTCATTTTTCATCCCTCATCCTTCATCCCTGCTTTTCATGTTCAGCCGGGCGATGCGCGGCGCGCTGGCGACGTTCGCGTGCGCGGCCGAAGTCGGCGATAACACCCATACCCTTTTGGAAGAGTGCGGACGCTCCATCGCCAATGGCCTTGAAGGTCTGCGAGGCGGCGATGGCTTCCAGTTCCACCAGCGTCTTCAACTGCTGCTGCAAAGGCAATGTGCGAAACTCTGTGCTGAGGTCTTGCTTCATCTCTTCAGTTGCCTCCGTGCTCTCCGGCATTGCTAAGGGTTCGAGCATGAGCGTGCCGGCGCGCACGACCTTCGTCTGACATGCGAGCCGTTCGCCGGCGGCCAGACGCTCCGGACTGAGACGCACGCGCTCTGCCTCCGTCAAATCCGAGAGCAATGTTGCGCCTTCTCTGACCGTGACGGCGCACGTGTCGCACTCGCCGCGCCCGGCGCATTCGGCCGGCAGACGCAAGCCCAGACGCTTCGCCGCGTCCCACAGATACGTCCCTTCAGCCACAATGCCGTGCCGTCCCTCCGGCACAAACTCGACGTTGACGCTCATCGCTTCGGCCCTCTCGCAAACGTGATCTAACCGCTCAAATTTTACACGGGGAGTACCAGCGCGAACTTACACCAACGGCAGGCAAAAGAAAAGCAGCAGGGCAGATAGCTTAGGGCACGGCTTGCCGTGGCGCAGGCGCGCACTTGGCCCAGGGAGATTTACACGGATCGCGATAGATGACGAGGTATGCGCCAATGAGAAAGGCGAGTAAGGCGATCAGTATGCCAAGCAGATGCCGCTTCATATAGTTTGCCTGATCAACTCGTACTGGGCGCGGAGGCGAAGCGTATGCGCGGCTCGGCAGCCGATTCTTCTGCTTGATGCTTGTCCCGCGTCTTCCGACAGGCGGGACAGTAGCCGAACATGCGCATGGTGTGGTGGGTCAACTCGAACTTATGCTGCGCGGCGATCTGATCTTGCAGCGCTTCCATGTCGGCTGAGAAGAACTCGATGGTCTTGCCGCAGCTTGTGCAGATCAAATGATCGTGATGCGGGTGCTTATAGTTGTGCTCGTAGCGCGTGCGCCCGTCGCCGAAACGCACTTCGCGCGCGAGGCCCGCGTCGGTCAACAACTTGAGCGTGCGATAGACCGTCGTCTGGCCGATGTCAGGGTCTTCCTGTTGCACGAGCCGGTAGAGGTCTTCGCTCGACAGATGCTCTTCTGTGCGCAGGAACACTGCGAGAATGAGATCGCGTTGCGCCGTGCGCTTGAGACCCGCCTTCTGGATGTGCCGGAGAAAAATCTCCTGCTCTTCCGTCATCATCGGCCGGCGCTGTCCTGCTGTTGCTTGCTGCATCATGTCCGTTCTGCTGCTAGTTTAACATCTCTGCGCGCCGCCTGTGAAGGAGTTGGTTTCAACGCAAGTAACATGTTATCTTTCGCCCCAATGCCGGGGTGGCGGAATGGTAGACGCAACGGACTTGAATTATTGAGCACGTCGGTCGGGAAACCCTGACGTGAATGGAGTCAAAGTCGGTGAACCCTTAACAGATCGTGCTGATGGCAACGCCGAGCTAAGGCTGTTTACAGCAAAGTGTAGAGACGAGACGGCTCCCTCCTAACCATCGCACGCGGATGCACGGAGAAGGCATCGTCCAGACCACAAACTGTCAAAAACCGACAGGCGGCGAAAGCCGTAGTGGTAAGAAAATCCGTTGACCGTATGGTCGTGCGGGTTCGAGTCCCGCCCCCGGTATAGTGTTAACTTTGAAGTCCAGCCACCAGCGTTGCGGCTGGACTTTTAGTTTCTTGGCATTGACGATGAAGAAAAGCACACAGATTGAGCCGGCCCCAGCGAGCGCGTTATGCTATGACCCGCGTGCGGCGGTGCGGTATTTAACGAAGGTCGATCCAACGTTGGGCGCGTTGATGCGCGCGTGCGGGCCGTTCGCTCTGCAAGTGCGCACGTTGCACAGCCCGTTCGAGTCGCTTGCGCGCAACATCGTCTATCAGCAACTGCACGGCAACGCTGCCGCTGCGATCCACGCGCGTCTGCTCGCCACCGTTGGCAACGGGCACAAACTGCGGCCCGCAGACATCCTCGCGGCCGACGAGGCAGATTTACGCAGCGCGGGCTTGTCCGGTGCAAAGACGGCCGCGCTCAAAGACCTCGCGGCGAAGACACTCGACGGCACTGTGCCGACGCTCGCGCGTTTGCGGCGCATGACGGACGAAGAGATCATCGAGCGGCTGACGAGCGTGCGCGGGATCGGGCGTTGGACGGTGGAGATGCTCTTGATGTCGCGGTTGGGGCGCGGTGACGTGCTGCCTACAGGCGACCTCGGTGTGCGGCGCGGCTTCGCGTTCACTTATCAACAGCCGGTTGCGCCGACACCAAAAGCGCTCGCCGAATACGGTGAACGATGGCGGCCCTATCGGACGGTCGCAAGCTGGTACATGTGGCGTGCGCTTGAACTGCCTGCGGGCGCTTGGCCGCCAGATGTGACGAAGAAAAGCAGCCACGCTGTTGCAAAGAGAAGCGCAGAATGAATCGGGACTTGTCTGATAAGCTTGACCGTCTATCCATCCGTACGCGCCCCAACGGCCCGCCGTTCATGAAGCAGAATTGGGGCAAGCTGCTCTTCATGCACTGGCGCATCCCAGTGGAGAGCTTGCGCCCGCTGATACCCGCGAAGCTAACGATTGACACCTATGATGGCAGCGCGTGGATCGCTGTCGTGCCGTTCACGATGTGGGGCGTGCGGCTGAATTTCACGCCGTCCATACCGCGCTTCAGCGCCTTCCACGAATTGAACGTGCGCACTTATGTGCATTATGACGGCGTGCCCGGCGTCTGGTTCTTTTCGCTGGACGCCAACAGCTTGCCGGCCGTCATCGGCGCGCGTGCCTTTTATCATCTGCCTTACTTTCATGCCCACATCGAACTCGCACAGACAGCCGCGACGATTCATTACAAGTTGCGCCGTATGCACCCCAACCCGCGCGCGGAGTTTCAGGCCACGTGGACTTGCGGCGCGGCTTTGCCGCCGTCACAGCCCGACTCGTTGGCTTTCTTCCTGACCGAGCGTTACTGTCTCTACGCAGCGCACGGCGCGCGGCTTTATCGCTCGCGCATACACCATCGCCCATGGCCGCTGCAACGTGCCGAGTTGTCTGCGCTGCACTCGACCATGATCGAAGCCCACGATTTGCCGACACCGGAAGGCGATCCCCTGCTGCACTACGCAGAAGCGCTGGCCGTTGACATCTGGCCGTTACAAAGATTGTAGGCAAAAGTTTCAGCAACCGACGCGGGCACGCTCGTTTAGCAGCCCCGCAAAGAAAACGGGGCCGGAGTTGATCGAACTCCGGCCCCGTCCATGTTTTGCCTAGTGTCCGCGCCTACTTACTGTTGGACGCCGTTGACGAACGGCTTGAGCAAGCGTGCGCGTGATGGATGGCGCAGTTTGCGCAACGCCTTGGCCTCGATCTGGCGGATGCGCTCGCGCGTCACGTCGAAATCCTTGCCCACCTCTTCGAGCGTATGCTCCTCGCCCTGCGTGCCGATGCCGTAGCGCAGTTTGATCACCTTCTCCTCGCGCGGCGAGAGCGTCGCCAACACTTCGTCAGTGATCTGTCGCAGATTAGACGAAACGACGGAATCAGCCGGACTAACGCGCGACTTGTCCTCGATGAAATCGCCAAGGTGCGAATCTTCTTCCTCGCCGATGGGCGTCTCCAAAGAGATCGGCTGCTGTGCCAGTTTGAAGACGCTCCGCACTTTCGACACGGGCATGTCCACGCGATCCGCGATCTCTTCGCTGGTCGGCTCGCGCCCCAACTCCTGTACCAGCGCCCGTGAGGTGCGAATCAGCTTGTT
>JANMAD010000682.1:0-7161 GCA_031359515.1 Acidobacteriota bacterium
CCGCCGCGCACGACCGTGTCCCAATGCCTATGCTTGCGCACTTCGGGGTGCTGTTCAATGAACTCGCGCATGAACGCATCGCGCATACGTCGTCGTTCATCATCGCCGCCGCGCCCTGCGCCGAACGCGGCTTCGACGGCCGCTTCGTCGCAACGCCGCCGCGTGGGCAGAAAGACGATGGCGGGCAAGAGATCGTAAGCGTGTAGCGACGAGAGCAAAGTTGCGGGCGGCATTTCCGGCAGACGCAACTTCGCCGGGGCGGCCGGGTGGCGGCGCGTGCTGCCCCAGCGCGTCGGCTGTCGTTGCGCGTTGGCGCGTTCGAGAAACTGTGCCAGCTCAGGGTTGAAACGATTTTGCTCGTCGTAGAGCGGCGCGAGTTGACCATCCGGATAGAGAAACGCGGCGCGCAAAGGGACGGGCCGCGCGCCCGGCCGTGTGATGATGGTGCAACGCACGCCGCGCACCTCTTCGATCCATGCGGCGAACTCGGCGGCGTTGCCGACCGTCGCGGAAAGCAGCAGCAGGCGCACGCGCGGCGGCGTCAGGATGATCGCTTCTTCCCAGACGTGCCCGCGCTCCTCGTCGGCCAAGTAGTGCGCCTCGTCCATCACGACGAGATCGGCACGCAGTTCGCGCCCTTCGCGCATGGCATCGAAAAGTTGGTTGCGATAGACCTCGGTCGTGCCGACGATGACGGGCGCGTCCGCGCGCTCTTTGCGGTCACCGGTGAGAATGCCGACCGCGTCTGCGCCGAACGCGGCGGCGAACTCCTGATACTTTGAATTCGTCAACGCCTTCAGCGGACTGGTGTACCAGACGCGGCGGCCGGCGGCGAGCAGACGCCTGATCTCTTCGCGCGCGATCCACGTCTTGCCGCTGCCGGTCGGCGCGGTCACCAGCACATCTTCGTGTTCGACCGCCGCGAGCGCGTCGAGTTGAAACTGATCCGGCGTGAACGGCGCGGGCGCAGGGCTGCCGATGCCCGCGAGCAGACGGCGCACGGGGCGCGAACGTACTGAGCGCGCGGCGGTGGCAGCGACCACGTCCGACGCACCGTGCGGCCCGCCATCGCGCCGCTCGTGCGCGGGTGCGGGCCGGTGCGCGTCGGTGCGCGCGTGCGCAGATTTGTGCGCGGCGGGCCGTTTGCGGCGGCGCTGGTTGCGCGGGCGTCCGTCTCCTGTGAAGCGTGGCATGGTAAATTGATTTTAACCCACGCCCGTTGTGAAACGGTCACGGCCGGTGGTAAGTTTAATTGCGCCCTGTGTCGCAACGTTCGGGCGCGTTGGAGCGTCTTAAAGGGTTGCCGCGCGTGTGTGTAACTCGTGCGGCCACACGGTCGCCCCGTTTTGAGTGTTATGGCTGAACTCTTCGCCGATCTTGATCTCGATGCCCGCGCGCCGCGCGGCCGGCCCATGTTGCGCACGCTCGGCGGTTCGCTCGTGCTGCATGCGGTCTTCGTCCTGTGTCTCATCTACGTGCCGGCCGTGCGCGACACGTTCCAACTGGCGAGCGCGCTTTCGGGCTTGCGCGTGGTGGACGAGGCGTATACGCAGACGCAGGTGCGCGAGCAGATAACATTTATCAAAGCGACTGATAAACTTTATTATCCGGCGGGTTACTTTGAGCAGAATGGCGCGCCGTCGTCGCCACTTGCGCCGCCTGTCAACGACGTAAAACTGGTCTCGACATACAAGCCACCGAAGCCGACACCGACGCCGCGCGCTAAACCGACGCCGACGCCGCAAGCATCGCCATCGCCGGAGATCGCGCAGAAGGATCAAAGCTCAGCGGCCGTGCCCGTTGCCTCGCCGGGCGCGTCGCCCCTAGCTGTTGAGCCGAAGACGACGGAAGAGGCCGAGAAGGTTTTGCAGGAGACGAAGACGGACAAATTTCCGCCGATTAACACACGCCCGTTCACCGATCTGTTGCAAAAAGGGCGGGAGATGAAGGACGCCGGCGAGATCGATCTGTCCGGCACGCTGGAGATGTCGGTCGAAGCCGACCGCCGCGACGACGGCACATTGACGAACGTGGAGATCGTCGGCGGCTCTGCGAGCGACGTTAAGTTGAAAGATTTGGCGAAGGCATTCGTCGCGGCGTTGAGCGATAGCAAAGTGCTGGCGGCATTAAAGGACACGAATCATCTGCGCATGAGTTTGTTGCTGGATCAGCAGAACATTTCCGTCCGGGTCGCGACGGAGGTGGCCTCGGAAGAGCAGGCGCAACAGATGTCGCGCGGCTATCAAGGCTTGATCCTGATCGGCGCGCTGAGCAAGAAGGGGCGCGATGAGGAAGCGATCTTCAAGAACATACACGTGACGGCCAACGCACGCCAGATCGTCCTCGGCTTCACCATGCCACGCAAGGACGCGGGCGACCTGCTCTCCAAACTGGCAAAAAAAACTGAGACCGGCCCCAGCACCTAGACTGCTGTTTGTCTGCACGATCTGTTAAAATTTACTTGATGCGCCAGCTAACGCATACACAGACAGTTCACTCCGCGCAGCCGACCTCGCGGCAGCAAGTCTTCCTGCACGCCGTCGTCGGTTCGCTCGTGCTATGCGCCGTGCTTGTCCCACCGACAACGCATGCGGGCGTACTCGTCGTGCAAGAGCAGCACACGGCGCAACCGGAAGTCGGCGGCCAAAAGGTTCACTTCGTTAAGCTGCAAGCCGCGCTGGGCACGAACGCCGCGCGCAATTTCCTCCGCGCGCTCGCGCCGGCCCAAAGCGCCGTCATCGTGCTGAATAACATGACCGTCTCCGCGAACGGCAAGCGTCTGGCTATGCAGCCTGCGCTACCGCGCGAACGGATCGGCCAGCTTCTCCGCCAGCACCTTTCCATTCCCTAACCCACACCCGGACGGGCGTGTCGTAGAAAAACGACTCGCTTGCTCCAACTCTATCGCTCACTTACAATCGCATGTTGCGCATGAAGCGCGAATGTGTGCTGTGGCGGCCCGTGTGCCGCGTGTTCCATTTGCAGGAGAGGGTGTTTTAAGTCATGGGCTTAGATAAATTTCTGACTAAAGTTTTCGGCAGCAGCAATCAGCGTTATCTGAAAGGTTTGCAGCCGACGATTGATCGCATCAACGAATTGGAAGCGACGGTCAAGCCGCTTTCGGACGACGAGATGCGTGCGCGTATCACCGCGTTCCGCGAGCAGATCGCGCAAGCGGTTGCGGCCGGGCGCGACAAGGAAGACCGGCAACGGCGCGAGCAGGATGTCTTGAACGACATTCTGCCCGAAGTCTTTGCGCTCGTGCGCGAGGCGAGTGTGCGCGCGACGGGGATGCGCCACTTCGATGTGCAACTGATCGGCGGCATCTCGCTCCACGAAGGCAAGATTTCCGAGATGCGCACCGGCGAAGGCAAGACGCTCGTGGCGACGCTGCCCGCGTCGTTGAATGCCTTGACCGGGCGCGGCGTACACGTCGTTACCGTCAACGATTATCTCGCATCGCGCGACGCGGAATGGATGGGGCGCATCTACAAGTTTCTCGGTCTCACCGTCGGCGTCATCCAGAACGACATGGACGACTGGGAGCGCAAGGACGCATACAGTGCCGACATCACGTATGGCACGAACAACGAGTTCGGCTTCGATTATCTACGCGACAACATGAAGTTCGACCTCGCCACCTGTGTCCAGCACGGCCACTACTATGCCATCGTGGACGAGGTTGATTCGATCCTCGTTGACGAAGCGCGCACGCCGCTCATCATTTCGGGGCCGTCGGACGAAGCGACCGACAAGTATTTCAAAGCGGACGCGATCATTCCGAGTCTCAAGCGCGGGACGGAGATCGAAGAGAGTCCGGGGCATAAGAAGTTCACGGGCGATTACGTCGTGGACGAGAAGCAGCACACGGCCGTGTTGACCGAAGAGGGCGTAGACAAGGCTGAGCGTCTGCTCGGCGTTGGCAATCTGTACGACCCGGCCAACATGGAGATGCTGCATTGCGTCGAACAGGCGCTCAAGGCGCACACGCTTTACCGGCTTGACCATCAGTACATCGTGCGCGATGGCGAAGTGATCATCGTGGACGAATTTACGGGCCGCACGATGCCCGGTCGTCGTTGGTCGGACGGGCTGCATCAAGCGGTCGAAGCGAAAGAGGGCGTCAAGATCGAGCGCGAGAACCAGACGCTCGCGACGATCACGCTGCAAAATTATTTTCGTCTCTACCAGAAACTGAGCGGCATGACCGGCACGGCGGCGACCGAAGAGGCGGAGTTCGATGCGACCTATAAACTGCAAGTCGCCATCATCCCGACGCACCGGCCGATGGTGCGCTTGGATAACTCGGATGTGATCTACCGGACGCTGCCGGAGAAGTGGGACGCGGTCGTCGAAGAGATCAAGGAGTGTCACGAGAACGGGCAACCGACGCTCGTCGGTACTGTGTCGGTTGAGAACTCCGAGTTGATCGCGCGCAAACTGCAAAAGGTCGGCGTGCCGCATAACGTCTTGAACGCTAAGTATCACGAGCGCGAGGCGGAGATCATCGCGCAGGCGGGGCGCAAGGGCACGGTCACGATTGCGACCAACATGGCGGGGCGCGGCACGGACATTCTGCTCGGCGGCAACCCCGAATTCATGGCCCGCGAATTTTTGAAGCACGATGAAGTTGACCCCGACGAAGCGACGCCCGAACAGACGGAGGAAGCTTTGGCGCGGGCGAAGAGTATCGTCGAAGCGGAGCACGTAGAGGTGGTGCAGGCCGGCGGCTTGTACATCATCGGCACGGAACGGCACGAGTCGCGGCGGATTGATAATCAGTTGCGCGGGCGCGCGGGGCGGCAGGGCGACCCCGGCGCGTCGCGCTTCTTCCTCTCGCTCGAAGACGATCTGATGCGCATCTTTGCGGGCGATAAAGTCAAAGCGTTGATGCAACGGCTCGGCATGGAGGATGGCGTAGCCATCGAGTCGAAGATGGTCTCGAAGCGGATCGAGGCGGCGCAAAAATCGGTCGAGGGGCGCAACTTCGAGCAGCGCAAACATCTGTTGCAATACGACGACGTGATGAACCGGCAGCGCGAGACGATCTACGGACTGCGCCGGCAGTTGATGGAAGAGCCGGATCAGCGCGAGTTCCTGTTGGGCGACACGGGCGTGGCGCACGATCTGTTAGCCGATCTGACCGAGCAGTATTTGAGCACGAAGGTGTCGCCCGACGATTGGGACGTGGAGAACTACAAACTTCAGTTGCAGTCCACCTTCGATCTTAATGCGGACGAAGAGGGGATTGATTTCCACCACGCCACGTCCGAAGAGTTGCAGGCACTCATCTGGCAGAAACTGAAAGACACGTACGCCGCGAAGGAGGCGCAGGTCGGCGTCGAAGCGATGCGCACTTACGAGCGCATCATCATGCTCAACATCATCGATGCGCAGTGGAAAGATCACCTACAGTCCATTGACCATCTGAAGCAGGGCATCAGCCTTGTCGGCTACGGGCAGAAAGACCCGCTCGTCGAGTACAAGAAAGAGAGCTTCGATCTCTTCCAAGCGATGCTCGACCGGATTGACACGTTCACCATTCGCTCGCTCTTCAATCTGCAAGTCGTCGCCGAGCAAGCGCCCGAACAGTTGCAACAACGCCGGCGCAGTCGTCCGACTTCGCTGACCTTCACGGGGCCGAATCAGGGCGCAGCCGCCGCCGGTGAAGAGGCCGCGCGCACCAAGACGATCACGCGCGACCAACCCAAGACCGGACGCAACGAGGCGTGCCCCTGCGGTTCCGGCAAGAAGTACAAAAAGTGCTGCGGCGCGTAACGAGCGCGCAAGCTTTAACGGATAATTGTGATGACCGCACCTCGCGCTACACCGACTTTCTCTTTCCCGGCCCGGCTGCTGCTTCTATGTGTGTGCTTGCTCAACTCAGGCGCACACACGGAAGTGCGCGCACAATCAACAGCCCCGCAGCAAACGCTGGCATTAGCGTCTGCCGACACGAGTCGGGGTATTGAGCTTTATCAGCAGGGCAACTTGCCGGAAGCGATCAAACTGCTGAAGAAGGCCAGCAAAGATCATCCGACTGACACAGTTGCGTGGCAGTTCCTCGGTCTCGCGCTCAGTCAAAAGGGTGATACTAAAGGCGCACGTAAGGCGCTGGAAAAGGCTATCAACTTGCGCTTCTTTGGGCTTGTGCGCGTGCTTGATACTCTAATCTTTCAGTCAAACAAATATGAGGATTTAAGTGTGCCTGAGCGGGAAGCATTCCGGCAGGAACTGGTGCGGCGCTACCAAGCGGCGTTTGAGAGTGTTGACGCCTACCTGCAATTGAAGCCTAAAGATACCGGCTTTTGGCGCGCCCAACGAGACGAGCTAAGCTTTTATGCAGATAACACGAACAAGCCGCTAGCCGAAGCGACGGTGTTTCATGCGGGCGATGTCACGAAAAGGGCTATCATTCTCCGCAAGCCTGAACCGGAATTTACGGAGGAGGCCAGGGCGCATGACACGCAAGGCACAATCATTGTGCGGATGATCTTAGCCGCCGACGGGACAGTGCAACATGTCCTCGTACTTAGAGCTTTGCCCGACGGCTTAACTGAAAACGCGCTCAAGGCGGCCCGCATGATCAAGTTTCAGCCAGCCATCAGAGATGGGCATTCAGTGTCGTCAGTCGTCACGATTGAATACGGCTTTCATATCTACTGATTGAGTTGTCAGCAACGGTTAGCGCATGGCGTTGCTTCGTTCCCGCCTGCCGACAAACGATTTTTAATGAGTACCACTACGACCTCAACCAATCCTGTCGTGCAAGCTATCATCGCGGGCACTGCGCCGCCCGTGGCGCGGCTGATGGCGGCGCGGGGTTTGTTGCCGCTCGCGCAAGCAGACTTGCTTGAGGTGTTGGTCGCGTTGCGCGCGGATGGTGACGCGGAGGTGGCAGAGGCGGCGCAGGCGACGCTTGACGCGCAGGAGGCGGAGCCGCTCGCCGGTGTCGCCGGCGCAAATGAGACGCCGCCTGCGGTGCTCGCGTATCTCGCCGTACATGCGCAGGCGGGCCGCGCCGTGCATGAGGCGGTGACGCTCAATCAGAATACGCCCGACGAAGCCGTTGCTGCGCTCGCCGGCGCGACGGCGGATGGCGCGCTGCTCGAACTGATCACGTTCAACCAGCAGCGTCTGATCCGCGCGCCCGCGATCATT
>JANMAD010000488.1:0-3500 GCA_031359515.1 Acidobacteriota bacterium
TCTTTGCGTTTCTCTTTGCGCCTTTGCGTGAGAAGCTTACGTACCAAAGAACAGCCTCACGCAAAGACGCAAAGGCGCAAAGCAAATTAGTCTCTGGCGGCGATGAACTGCGTCTGATCTGCGACGGTTGTTAATAGATCGACTTTGTTCTGATAAGCGGCGCGCAAAAACTCCTTCGCGCTCGCGTCCTGCGGGTTGCGCCGCGCGGCGACGCGCGTGGCGATGATCGCTTGATCGACCAACGCGAGGTTGCGCTCGTACTCGGCGCGCAACGACGGCGGCAATGCCCCCTGCCCCTGCGCCTTGATCGCCACGTCGAGCGTGGCAATCGTGGTCATAAACTTCTTCTCGTCAGGCAACAACGGCGCAGGCTGCGCAGCCGCCACGTCGGGCACGCTCGCACGGCGCATGCCCGGTTGTTTATAGCTCGCGTTGCTGAATGGTTTCCGTGGCGCGATAGGCGCGCTCGTACTCTCATTTGTGCCTTGCTTTATGCCCGCCGCAGACGGCGTTGGCTGCACACCGGTGTTTGCGTTAATCGCGCCAGCCGGCGGCGCTTCTTTATAGCTGGCAAGCTCGGTCGTTGGCGGCTTGGGGCGCAGCATCGTTAAAGTAATGGTCAACGCGATGGCGACGAGGAAGCTGGCGAATGCGCCGACGTAGCGTGGTTTGAAGGCGAATGAGGCGGTGAGCGCAGTCGCCCACACGCGCAGGCGCGAGAGGGGTGATGCGACGATGCGGCGCGTGGGAGTTTGCAACTCGGCCAGCGCGTCTTCGAGCCGCATGCGCAGACGCGCGGTCGGCGCAGGCACGCTCAGCACGGGCGCGAACGCGGTTGCGCACAGCGCGTACTCATGCTCCGCTTCGTGCGCCAACTCCGCGCACGGCGCACACGACGCGAGATGCGCGGCGCAGGTTTCCATCTGCGCGGACGCAAGTTCGCCGTCCATGTAAGCCTGCAACATGCCTTCGTCGAGACACATGCTCATTGCCGTCCTCCAATTTTGCCGTACACCCGCACAAACTCTTTCCGCCCGCGCGCGACCAGACTGCCCACGTAATTCTCCTGCACGCCCAACGCCGCCGCGATCTCGCGGTAAGACAGGCCCTGCTGTTTGAGCAGCAGACAACTGCGCATCGGCTCGTCAATCTTCCCCAAGGCTTCGCGCGCCGCTTCGATCTCCGCTTGTCGCTCGTAATCAACGTCGAGCGCATTGGTCAACGCGTCCGCGCCGCCGCCCTGTTTGAAGAACTCGATCTCGCGTGCGCCGCTGCGTGTGCGCGCACGGAGCGTGTTGTGCGCGACGTTGATAGCGACGCGCAACAGCCACGGGCGCAAAGCGTCGTCTGCGGGCGGGGCCGGTTGATAGCGATAGAGGCGCAGGAAAGTCTCCTGCGTCACGTCTTCCGCCAGCCCGCGGTCGCGCACGAGCGCATAAGCTGTGTGATAAACCGCGCGGTGATGCAGCATAAAAGCCTCATCGAACCCGAGCGCAGGGGCTTCAGGCTGAACCTGATCAAGCATCGGATTGGCTAAGGCGGTCACCGGTCTGCTCATCTTCCCTGCTCTCATGACGTAAACACCGCGCGCATGATTTTTGTGGCAACTAATTTTAACCGGCGACCGCAACGGAGTAGCAACTACGAACTTTTGATGGTTTTACCCGCCAAAATGTTTCACTTCAGGACAGAACGGGCGCGGCCACTAACGCTTTCCGACGCACGTATTGTAGTCTGCTGCTACGCGCCTGCGAGCCGAACTGTCGGGCAAGTCTCTTCGACCGGGTCGAAAATCTGTACGGCAGTGCGCAGGCGCAGGTTTCCGCGAAGATGCGCGAGCAAACAAATAGGTCTCAGATCGTAAACGTGATGAATAACGAAGCCGCCCAAGCGGCCACCGCCGAGCAAAACAAACCGACGGCCGGCGCAACCACCGCGCCCGCGCACCTTTCCGACGCGCTTTACAACAGCCCTTTCATGCGTGCGTGCCGGCGCGAGCCTGTGCCGTACACGCCGGTCTGGTTGATGCGGCAAGCGGGACGTTACATGCGCGAGTACCGCGAGGTGCGCGCCCGGCACACGTTTCTGGAGTTGTGCAAGCAGCCGGAGGTCGCCGCCGAAGTCACGGTCTATGCCGCGCACCGGCTGAACGTGGACGCCGCCATCATCTTCGCCGACATACTCTTGATCATCGAGCCGATGGGCTTGCAGCTTGAGTTCGCGCAGGGCGAGGGGCCCGTCATTCACAATCCCGTGCGCGACGCGCAAGACGTGGCGCGTTTGCGCGAAGTTGAGACGGTTGCATCGCTCGAATACGTGATGCAGGCGATCCGCACGACGCGGCGCGAGTTGAAACCGGACTTGCCCCTGATCGGTTTCTGCGGCGCGCCCTTCACGCTCGCCTCTTACATCGTCGAAGGCGGCGCGTCGAAGAACTACGTCCACACCAAGACGCTCATGTACACCGACCCCGGCGCGTGGCACGCGATGATGTCCTTGATCGCCCGCGCGCTGGCCAAATATCTGAACGCACAGATCGCCGCCGGCGCGCAGGCCGTCCAACTCTTCGACTCGTGGGTCGGCTGTCTCAGTCCCGACGATTACCGTGAATATGTTTTGCCGCACACGCAGAGCGTCATCGCCAACGTCACCGCCGGCACGCCCGTCATACACTTCGGCACGGGCACGGCCACCTTGCTCGAACTTCAGCGCGAGGCGGGCGGCGACGTAATCGGTCTCGACTGGCGCACCGATCTCGCCGACGGCTGGCGGCGCGTCGGCCACGACCGCGCCATCATGGGCAACTTCGATCCGGTCGCGCTCTTCGCGGGCGTCGAGCACATCCGCACCGCAGCGCGCCGCATACTTGACCGCGCCGCCGGGCGCAACGGGCACATCTTCAATCTCGGTCATGGCATCTTGCCGCAGACCCCTGTGGACAACGTCGTCGCGCTCGTCGAAGCAGTGCATGAAATGAGCCAACGCTAAAGCGAAAACTTATGAGTTTGGGACACAAGAAAGACTTATCCACGAACTCACACGAAACAGAGCACGAAACAGAATACGAAAGTTTCCTGTCTTGCTTCGTGTTTGTTCGTGTGGATTCGTGGGTCAGCTTTTTGCTTCTGTCCTAATCTCATCGGGCCTGATTTAGTCAGCACTCTTAGTCATTCAACATGGAACAACCTTACGACGCAATTCTGATCGTCTCCTTCGGCGGCCCCGAAGCGATGGCCGAGGTCATGCCCTTTCTGGCGAACGTGCTGCGCGGGCGCAACGTGCCGCCAGAGCGCATGCAAGCGGTCGCGCATCACTACGAACTGTTCGATGGCGTCAGCCCCATCAACGAGCAGAACCGCAAGTTGATCGCGGCGTTGCGCACCGAGTTAGACGAACGCGGCCCGCGCCTGCCGATCTATTGGGGCAATCGCAACTGGCAGCCGCTGCTCGCCGACACGCTCCGGCAAATGCGCGCCGACAGCATCAAACGCGCGCTTGCC
>JANMAD010000697.1:0-8564 GCA_031359515.1 Acidobacteriota bacterium
CCATTGCCCTGCGCCGCTTAGCAACTATGCGGACGGGCTTTCATTTATCTCTTACACTGGCTTGCAAAGCAAAATAAGGTAGCAAGGAAATTAACCACGAAGTCACACGAAACGGCACGCAGCGAAAGCCACGAAGTTTTATGCCAGTTGGTTCGTGTAGCTTTCTGTGATTTCGCGGGTCATCTGCCTTACTTTAATTTGCAAGTTGGTGTTACAAGCTCGGCGAGATTTCGACTTCCCCGCTCACCTGACTGAGCGTGTCCGCGATCTTTCCCGACTTGCCGTTGCCGTCCGGCGCGCCTGCGCGGGACATCATCGTCGCTTCGCCTTCCGCATTAAGAATGATCTGTGTAGTTTGCAGCACGGTGTCGGGGTTGAGCGAGATCGAGGTGATGCCGCGCTCGACGAGGAAGCGTGCAAACTCGGGATAGTCCGATGGCGCTTGACCGCAGATGCCGATCTTCTTGCCGGCGCGGTGTGCGGCGTCAATCGCCAGCGCCACCATCCGCTCCACCGCGCCATCGCGCTCGTCGAACAGGTGCGCGACCATTTCCGAATCGCGGTCGAGGCCGAGCGTCAACTGCGTCAGATCATTTGAGCCGATAGAATAACCATCGAAAACGCGCAAGAATTCGTCGGCGAAGATGACGTTCGCGGGCAATTCGCACATCGCGTAAATCTCCAACTCCAGCTCGCCCTGTTTACAACCGAACTCGGCCATCAGGGCGACTACGCGCTCAGCCTCCACGACCGTGCGGCAGAAGGGGATCATCGCTTTAACATTAGTCAGCCCCATCTCTTCGCGGACGCGCTGTAACGCCAGACATTCCAGCCGGAAGCCTTCACGATAACGTTCGTCGTAATAACGCGACGCGCCGCGAAAGCCGAGCATCGGATTCTCTTCGACCGGCTCGAACTCGCGCCCGCCGATGAGCATCGCATACTCGTTGGACTTGAAATCCGACATGCGCACGATCACCGATTTCGGATAAAACGCCGCCGCGATCCGCGCGACGCCCTCAGCTAGCCGGCGCACGAAATAATCGCGCGGGTCTTCTTCGCCGATGCGCTGCGCGATCTCGCGCACGTCATCTTCGTGCGCAAGCTGCGGGTAGTTGACTAACGCCATCGGGTGAATGCCGATGTGGTTGTTGATGATGAATTCGAGCCGCGCGAGACCGATGCCGTCGTTCGGCAATCCGGCGAGCGCGAAGGCGTGATCGGGATCGCCCACGTTCATCATCACCTGCGTGCGCGGGCGCACGTCCTCAGTCACCTGCCGCCGCTCAATCTTGAACTCGACGCGCCCGTCATAGATGTTCCCCTGCGCGCCTTCGGCGCAGCAGACCGTCACCTCCTGCCCTGTCTTGAGCATGGTCGAAGCGTGGCCCGTGCCGACGATGCAGGGCAGCCCCAACTCGCGGCTGATGATTGCGCTGTGACACGTGCGCCCGCCACGATCTGTGATGATGGCAGCGGCGCGCTTCATGATCGGCTCCCAAGCGGGGTCGGTCATCGAAGTGACGAGCACATCGCCGGCCGCAAAGTCCTTGAGATGATCGGGATCGGCAAGCACGTGGACGCGCCCTTGGCCGATCCGCTCGCCGACGGCGATGCCGGTGACGAGCGGCGGCGCGTGCTCGTCCGCGAGTTTGTACGTCTCGACGTAATTTTCGCGGTTCGTCGCGTGGACAGTTTCCGGGCGCGCTTGCAAGATGAACAACTCGCCCGTGATGCCGCACTTCGCCCACTCGATGTCCATCGGCGTGGGCCGCCCGGCGCGGGCAGAATAGTGCTCCTCGATCTGGCAAGCCCAGCGCGCCAACCGCAGCACTTCATAATCGCCCAACGAGAAGCGACCACGCTGCGCCGCGACGACCTCGCGCGTGCGCGTGCCATGCCCGCCGATGCCGTAAACCATTTTGCACTCTTTGCCGCCGAGCCGGCGACTGACGATTGGGCGGGCATCCTGCGCCAGCGTCGGCTTGAAGACGACCCACTCGTCCGGCGTCGCCATGCCCTGCACAATCGCCTCGCCCAAGCCCCACGCTCCGTTGATGACCACCACGTCGCGGAAACCCGATTCCGTGTCGAGCGTGAACATCACGCCCGAGCATGCGAGGTCGGAGCGTACCATCGGTTGGATACCGATGGAGAGCGCCACCTCGAAGTGATCGTAGCCGCGCGCCGCGCGATAGGAGATGGCGCGATCAGTCCAGAGCGAGGCGTAGCAACTGTGACACGCCTCGATCAGTTTGTCTTCGCCGCGCACGTTCAAGATCGTGTCCTGCTGCCCGGCGAACGAAGCGTCGGGCAAATCCTCTGCGGTCGCAGACGAGCGCACCGCGACTTCGCCCGTCCCGCCCGCGCGCTCGCACAGTCGCCGGTAAGCGCCGATGATGGCAACGCGCAACTCGTCGGGCAGCGGCGTCTCCATCATCAACTCGCGCGCCTCGCTCCCCGCCGCGCCGAGCGCGTTGAGGTCAGTCGGATCAAGCCCGTCCAACAAAGCGCGCAGGCGTTCGCCAAGTTGATTCGTGGCGAGCAGCGCGTGATAGGCCGCGCTCGTCGTGGCAAAGCCATCTACAGCGTTCACGCCGCGCGGCTTGATCGAGCGAAACAACTCCCCCAAGCTCGCGCACTTGCCGCCCACACGCGCGACATCGTCAGCGCCCACTTCAGCCAGATCGAGTACGAGAGGCTCGGATTGTATTGTCATAGCAACTCTCCAACGCCGTCGGTTAAAGGGCCTCACCTCGAAGCCCGCACGCGCAGTCTCCATTTACTGCCCAGCTAAGCGTGCAAGGTACGAACCAGAAGCCATGCATTCTTCACTTGCTAATAACCACTGTCTGACTGCTGAAACTCAAGCCCCAGATGACGAGAGGCCAAATGAGGGAACAAAAGAGACTACGGTTGTACCTTACAATAAACTTAATTGCCTAGTGCTTCCATAAGTAACTTCTTTCGCGTGCTGAACTAACGACTATGCGGGCCGATCAGCCTGTTAACACCGACCGGCTCGCATGATTACGCCGCAGCAGAGCGGCTTGCGGTTATTGGTCTTTCCATTCAGGCAAACGCCCCGGCGTCCACGGCGCGCCCGCCGCCTCCATCTGCTTCTCTAAGCTCTTGAGATCGACATCCACGAGTTGGCGCAATTGCGCGAGCACGCCTTCAAACTCCTGCGCCGCGTGGCGATATTGATCCTCTTGCGTGCGCGTCGGGCGCGAGAGCGACGCGCTCTGGTCGCCGATGATCGAGAAGACGCGGTCAGAGATCGCGGGCGGCGTGTTCTCGTTGCGCGAGCGCGAGAGTGTGTCGCCGCGCATCGCGCGCAGAATTTCGTTCGTGCGCTCGTCCAGCCGCGTGGCTTGGTCGAGCATCTTGTTACCGGGGTCGGGCGTGTTCAGCAGCGCGCGTTTAATGGCCGCCAGCCGCGGCTTCATGGCGTCTGCCACTGAGAGCGTGCCCGTCACGGCGCGCTGCAAGCGCGTGACCCTGCGTTGGAACTCAACCAGCGCCGCGCGATCAGCGGCGGTCATGCCCGGACGCGCATCAGTTGCCACCTCGAACTGCTGCGGCGACGCGAGCGGCGTGACGACGCCATTGATGCGCTTCGCCATCGTCACTTTATACGTGCCCGGCAGGACGAGCGTGCCCGAAGGCCCGCCGCCAAATCCACCGCCGCCACCACCACCGCCACCACTTTCATCACCGCCGCCTGTGGGCGCTGCGGGGGGGACGACTGCGGGCGGGTAACGCAAATCCCAGTTGACGCGCTGGAAGCCGGGCGCGGGCGGGCCGGTCAAACGCCGCACGATAGTGCCCTCGCTGTCCGTGATGGTGAAGATGATCGCGGGCGCTTCCTCTTCATCTTCCGCGCGCAATTGTTCGGCGGTCGGGATCGCGGGCGCTTCCTTGCGCTTCTCCGCTTCCTTCTCCGCTTCTTGCCGCAAAGCCTTCTTCGTCTTGTAAGCTTCCTTCAAATAATAAGTGAAGGTCGCGCCGTAGGGCGGATTCTCGGCCGTGTAGAACGACTCGCCTTGAAACGCCTTGCCGTTACCGCCGATAGGCTGCGCCTGTATGTACATCAGTGCGTTCTTGACGGGGAACAGTTGCGCTTCCTGTGTGAGCATTTCAGGTTTCAACATCCGCAACGGCGTGTAGTTATCGAGGATGTATATCCCGCGCCCGAACGTGCCGACGACCAAGTCGTTCTCACGCTGTTGAATCGCGATGTCATGCACGGCAATCGTCGGCACGCCGCCCTTCAACTGCACCCACTTCTTGCCGCCGTCAAGCGAGAACCACAGCCCGTACTCCGTGCCGACAAACAGCAGATTCGGGTTGACGTGATCTTCAGCGATGGCCAGCACCGCGCCATTGTCCGGCAGGTTCGCGCGCATGGATGTCCACGTGCGCCCCGCGTCCGTACTCTTCAAGAGGTACGGGATGAAATCCTGATTCTGGTGATTGTCGAACGCGGCATAGACCGTGTTCACATCATGGTTCGAGGCGATCAAGCGACTCACATACGCGCGCTCCGGCACGCCCGGAAAGGTGGCGAGCTTGCGCCAATTCTTTCCGCCGTCTTCCGTCACTTGAATCAGCCCATCGTCCGTGCCGACGTAGATCAGCCCTTCCTTCTTCGGTGACTCCGCGAGCGCAGAACCATTGCCGTAGAACGCGGTTGAGGCATGACGCGCGATTGCATCCACGCTCGGCACACGCCCCATCACGAGCAGCGTGTCGCGATTCAGCCCGCGCGAGAGTTGGCCGCTGATGAGTTGCCAGCTATCGCCGCGATCATCGCTGCGAAAGAGTTTATCGGCGGCGAAATAGAGGCGCGTGTGCGCATGCGGACTGATGATGAAAGGCGAGTCCCAGTTCCAGCGCAGCGGCTCGTCGCCGCGCCCGACTTCCGGCTGAATTCCCATGCGCTCGCCCGTGCGCTTGTCGAAGCGCGAGAGCGAGCCGTTCTGAAACTCAGTGTAGATCGTGTTTGGGTCTTCCGGATCGACCTGTGTGCGGAAGCCGTCGCCGCCAAGCGTGACGAACCAATCGGAGCTCATGATCCCGTTCGCGTTGCGCGTGCGCGAGGGGCCGCCGAAGTTGAAATTGTCCTGCGCGCCGCCATAGACGTTGTAGAACGGCGTCGAGTTGTCGGTCGTCACATCGTAGAGTTGTGTGACCGGCAGATTCTGTTTGAAGTCCCAACTCGCAGCCTTGTCCCAACTTTCATAGACGCCGCCATCGCAGCCGACGAGATAATGGTTCGTATTATCGGGATCGATCCAGATTTCGTGATTGTCTACGTGCTTGGAACGCTCGCCCAACGGACGCAGCGTGCGCCCACCGTCGTCCGAGACCTGGATCAGCACGTTCATCACGTAGATGCGATCCACGTCTTTCGGATCGGCGACGATGTGCGCGTAGTACATCGCGGTCTGATCGTACTCGTTGCGCCGCTCCCAACTCTCGCCGCGATCCGTCGAACGAAAGATACCGCCGCGTTTGTCCGCCGCTTCGACTGTTGCGTAGATGATGTTCGAGTCAACCGGCGAGATGGCCAATCCGATCCGGCCTAATTCAGTCGGTGGCAGACCGGCCCTGACTTTCTTCCACGTCGCGCCCGCGTCCGTTGATTTATAGAGCGCGCTTTCGGGCCCGCCATTGACCAGCGTCCAATAGTGTCGCCGACGTTGATAAGCGGCCGCATAGACCGTATCCGGGTTCTGCGGGTCTATGACCACGTCGGTCACGCCCGTGTTCTCGCTGATGTTGAGAATGTTCTTCCACGTCTTGCCGTTGTCGGTCGTCTTGAACAGCCCCCGGTCGCCGCCCGGCCCCCAGAGCGGCCCCTGCGCCGCGACGTAGACCACGTTCGCATCGCGCGGGTCGAGCGCGATGCGCCCGATGTGCTCCGACTTCTTCAGCCCCACATTTTTCCACGACTTGCCGCCATCGTCCGAGCGATAGACGCCGTCGCCATAAGAGACGCTGCGTTGGCTATTGTTCTCGCCCGTGCCGACCCAGACGGTGAGCGGATTTTTTGGATCGAGCGTGATGTAGCCGATGGAGTAAGAGCCTTCGCCGTCGAACACGGGGCGAAAGGTAGTGCCGCCGTTCTCTGTCTTCCACACGCCGCCCGATGCAGACGCGACGTAATAGCGGCTGTGCTCTTTCGGATCGACCGCGAAGCCGATCACGCGCCCCGACGTGAACGCCGGCCCGATGGAGCGCAGCCGCAACCCCGCGAAGGTCGGCGCGGACATAGGCTCAGGCTTCTTCACCTCTTCAGGTTTCTTTGCTTCCTCCGGCTTCTTCGCTTCAGCCGGCTTCTTCTGCTCCTCTTGCTTCGCCGGATCAGTTTCGGGCTTCTTGGCCTCTTCCTGTTTCTGTTTCTCGACCGCTTCCTTCTCCGCGCGCTTCTCTTCCTGCGCAGATGCGAGCGGCGCGTGCGCGCTGCATAACATGATGACGGACAGCAACACAGTGATAGATTGTGCAAGGTGCAGACGGCTGACTCTCATGCGATTCGACTCCTGCTTAAGCTGGCGTAATTGATTTGGCTGATCACATCGGTAGCAGTGTTAGCCGCCGCGCGGCGCTATAAGCTCGCACGCGCACGTGTCGGCGCGAAGCGGCCGGCTCGGACTGTCTCAAGGATTGCAAATACGACGTGACAACTCGGACGATGCGGGCAAAACTAACATTTTCCCCGTCCCCGCGCAAAGAACAATGTTTCGCACATTGGCACTAAATCAGACCACGAAAGATTAGGCCAACAAGGAAAAGCTATCCACGAAGTCACACGAACCGACACGAAGTCAAACCCGCCGCGTTTAATGTTTTCTTTTTTTCGTGTTGTTTCGTGTGACTTCGTGGATCATGTTTTCTATCTCCCCCAATGTAAGTTTCGCTTTTGCGGGTGGGTAAGCATTGCGGCTAAGCCCCGCCCGCGACCACAGGCGAGATGGACAACTCGTTCGCCCCAACTCGCTCATGCAGCAAACTCTCCAACTCTTGCCACACCTGTTCCGGCCTCACGCCGACCAGACACGACGGGATTGGCTGCACCGCGCCGGGATATGTGCAGCGCGTCTGATGACAGCGCACACACTCGAAATCAGAGATCACCTGCACCTGATTGCGCCCGACCGTGCCGCATAAATTAGGGTCGGTCGCGCCGTAGATCGTGACCGATGGAATATCCAGCGCAGCGGCGATGTGACTCAAACCAGTATCAAGCCCCACGGTCGCCAATGCGCCACCGATGATCGTCGCCTTTTCAGAGATCGAGAGCGGGGGCAAAACGACAACACCGACATCGTTGGCCGCAATCTCTAGCGCGCGTTGCCGCTCAGTCTCAGTGCCCCACGGCAAGACAATCGCATAACCTGCCGCCCGTGCCCGGCGCGTCAACTCCTGCCAGTAAGCGACGGGCCAGTTCTTCGACGCCCAACTCGTACTGTGGATATAGACGAGATAAGGCGCAGGCAACGCGAGCGACACCGGCGGCAGCCGCGCGCGATCCACGCCGTAGTCAATTACGGCCGCGTCGAATGAATAATTCAGCGCCGCCGCTAATAGTTGCCGCATGCGCTGGATCGAGTGCTGCCCTTTCGCCACGGCGAAGCGTTTGTGATACGCGAACTGCGCGCCCCACTCATGCACCGTCCGGCTGTCGTAGCCATAACGCACACCGCGCGCAAGCCGGGCCGCAAACGCGCTCTTCAATTCGCACTGCACGTCAACGACGAGATCGTAATGCCGGCGGCGCACCTGCCGTAAAAACTCGCGCGGCTCGCCGCTCTGCCACGCCGCACGCGGGTCGCGTCGCCAACGTCGAAACGCGCTCGGCATGACCGTCTCCACGCTCGCGTGCCACGCAGGCACTTCCGCGAACGCTTCATCAACGACCCAATCGAAGCATAAACCGGGGATGGCGCGGGCCGCGTCGGTGAGGGCAGGCAGGGTGTGCACTAAATCTCCCATCGAGGAGATTCTGACGATCAATACGCGCATCATTTTTAGACTTGCCTGTCCGGCCGGAATGATCGTCGCAGCTTTTTTAGTTTCGCCGTGATGCTGTGGCGCAACAGATGTCGGTGGAGCGCAGCATCGTCGCGCACGTAATTCAGTTGCAGGACCCTGCGCTCGCCCGCGAACGGCTTATGCCCGTGCCAGCAGTTGTCCGTCACCTTAAACAGCAGGCACGTGCCGAAGGTCGGTGGTATTTCAACTACGTAATCATCTAAGTTCTTGCTTCCATTCAACACGCGCAGCCGCCCGCCGTCCGCCGCCCACGCCGGATTGAGATAAAGCAGCATCGTCAGAAACTTCGACTCGGTGTCGGTATGGATACGCCCATCGCGCTTGTCCGCCCGCCCGCGCACGGTGATCATCGTCGCGCGCCCGTCCAAGCTCAACGCAAACTTCTCCTCGATGGCGACACGCAAGGCCGCGCTGTTCAGTTCGCCCACCAGCCGCGCAAAAGTTTCCCCATATTGCACCTGCGTCAGTGGCACGCTGCCGCGAAAAGGAATACTTGGGAAATC
>JANMAD010000704.1:0-19571 GCA_031359515.1 Acidobacteriota bacterium
TCCGACGCGCCTCTGCCTGACCTGCGGCCACGTCGGTTGCTGCGACTCGACGCGCGGGCACGCGACCGCGCACGCACGCGCCAACGATCATCCCGTCATCCGCGCGTTGCCCGTCTCCGCCGGTTCGTTTACGTGGTGCTATGAGTGCAACGCTTACTTGCGTTGAGGATGGGTTTAGCGCGTGTCGCCCTTTGGGAACATGACGCGGTCGGGCGCGGCGTTGAGGCGCGCGAGCAGTTTCTTCATCAAGTTGTTCTTGATGCGCCCGGCCTCGCGCGGCGGCACGACGAAGCGCAGGATGACTTCGAGCCAAGTGTTCTCGCTGACGCGAAAGAAGACCGCCGGCACCGGTGAGCAGCAGCGTGTAGGTGCTGAGATAGAGTTTCTGCTTCGGCGCGACCTTCGGCTTGGCCGGCTCTTTGTTGCCGGCCGTCTGCTCAAGCGCCCGTTTGATGTCCGCCTGCTGCTTGAGCTGCTCGACCTCCGCCACCGCCCCGCGTGCTTCCTCTGTCGCCATCTGCGCCGTTTTATAGCACACTCCGCGCCGCGCCGCCGCGCGTTAAAATCATTGACGCGCGGTGCCGTTTAGCTTAGAACCACTGCGCTCGATCCATCTCAACTTACCGAGTGTGCGCCGGACGAACCCTTAGGCGCGGCTCACGGAGTACGACAAATGTTCAAAGAGTTCAGCGAGTTCATCAAGCGCGGGAACGTCATCGATCTGGCGGTGGCCGTGATCATGGGCGTGGCCTTCGGCAAGATCATCACCACACTGGTGGACGGTATCATCATGCCACCCATCGGGCTGCTGCTCGGCAAGGTTGATTTCGCCAGCCTGTTCTACACGCTCGACAGGTCGCAGGGCGCGCCCGCTTCCCTCGCCGACGCGAAGACCAGAGGCATCCCCGTCGTCGCCTACGGGCAGTTTCTCAACGACATCATCAACTTTTTGATCGTCGCCTTCGTCGTCTTTCTGATCGTGCGCAAAGTTAACCACATGAAGAGCAAGCAAGCGTTAGCGGAAGGGCCGACGACACAGGACTGCCCGTATTGTCTCTCGACCATCCCGCTCAAGGCCACACGCTGCGCCCAATGCTGCGCGGAACTGCAAGCAGCATAGCCGGTGTGTTGTCTCGCGCAATTGCGGATTGAATAGCTAACGCGGGTTTGTTTCACCGCCGCAGACGCGGAGGTTACGCAGAGAGCCGCAGAGAGTTGCTCTTTTCTCTGCGCCCCTCCGCGCTTGCTCTGCGCCTGCGGCGGTGAAATCACCACGCATCACCACTAACAAGGACTTAACAAGCAAATGAGACGCAGAAACTTCTTGCAGACGCTGACGGCGACAAGCCTCGCGCTGCCGCTTGTGCGCGCAGCAGCGACGAGCGCGCAGCCAAGCACGAGCAAACTAATCCGCCCGAAAGTTTTGCGCGCGGGCGACACAATCGGCGTCATCGCGCCGGGCACGGCCGTGCCCGACCCCGACCGGCTCGCGCTAGTTGAACCGACGCTTAAATATTTTGGTCTGCGCGCGAAGTTGGGCCGCTACGTCGGGCAAGGCTCCGGCTACGTCAGCCGCACGGTCAATGAACGCTTGGACGATCTGCACGCGATGTTCCGCGACCCGGAGGTGCAGGGCGTCTTCTGCATACGGGGCGGCTACGGCTCGATGGGGCTGCTTGATCGCATTGACTACGATCTCATTCGCCGTTACCCGAAAGTCTTCGTCGGCTATAGCGACATCACGGCCTTACATCTCGCCATCAACCGCCAGTCCGGTCTCGTCACCTTCCACGGCCCCATCGTACTCTCGTCTTTCACCGACTACACGCAGCAGAGTTTTCGTCAGGCTCTCTTCGACACCAAGCCCGCAGGCAAACTAACCAACCCGCCGGAGCGCAACCCGCTCCGCCCCGCACATCCGCTGCGCACGATTCGCGCAGGGATGGCCACAGGGCCGCTCGTCGGCGGCAATCTCTCGCTCGTCACCGCGCTCATGGGCACGCCCTACGAGATCGAGACGCGCGGGCGCATCCTCTTTCTCGAAGACACGGGCGAAGAACCCTATCGCATCGACCGCATGCTCACGCAACTGCGCCTCGCGGGTAAACTCGCACAAGCCGCCGGCATCGTCTTCGGCGAGTGCAACGACTGCGGCCCGCGCGATTATCAACCCTCGTTCGCGTGGGACGCATCGTTCGGCGAAGTGCTGGATCAACAACTCGGCGCGGCCCGCGTGCCCGCCTTCACCGGTCTCACCATCGGCCACACCTCAGATCAACTCACGCTCCCGCTCGGCGTACAGGCGACGCTCAACGCGGACGAGAAAACATTAGAGTTAAAAGAGGCGGGCGTGCTTTGATTGCGCAGTCGTATCAATTCAAGGCTACGTGTTGCGGATAGCCGATCTCAACGCAGAGAACACGGAGAACACAGAGAATACCTCTGTGTTCTTCGCGTAACCTCTGTGTCCTCTGTGTTGAATTGATCGCGCGCCACACTCAATCTTGATCTGCTATAGCCCGCTGCTAAGCATCTGCTGCGCAACGTAACCCCGCGAAGGCAATGCGGAAGTGGCAGCGGAAGAAGTTGCGGAAGGAGGTGCGCAGGAGCGGCACGCGGGTGGCCCACGAGCCGCCTTTGAGGACGCGGTGGTCGTCGTCGAACCAGACTTCGGAGTATTCGGGATAAGGGAAGGCTGTGAAATCGGGATAGGCGGCGAACGGCGCGCTCGTCCATTCCCAGACGTTGCCGTTCATGTCGAGGCAGCCGTAAAAACTCGCGCCCGCAGGGAAGCGGCCGACGGGCGTCGTGCCCCAGTGACGAAAATCGAAGTTGCCGCGTGTCGCGTCCGACGCATCGTCGCCCCACGCGAACATGCGTCTGCGCGCGTTGGCGGCGTCCCATGCAGCCGCCTTCTCCCACTCGGCTTCGGTCGGCAGACGCTTGCCCATGAAGCGCGCATACGCATCCGCTTCATACCAACTGATCCCTGTGACCGGATGATCGGGCGCGAGCGCATCGTCAGCGAACATCGTGCGCGCACGCCAACCACGTCTGTTCTCTTCATCACCCTGCGTCCAATAGAGCGGGCACGTCCAACCTTCTTGCTCGCGCCAACGCCAACCCTCCGCGCTCCAATACTCCTGCCGTTCGTAGCCGCCCTCGGCGACGAAATGCGCGAACTCCTCATTGGTCGTCAACAGCCGATCAATTTTGAACGCGGGCACGTGTACGGTGTGCGCGGGCCGTTCGTTGTCATAGACGAACGCGCGCCATTGCTCCGGCGCGCCCAGCACACACTCGCCCGCCGCGACCGTTACCATATCGCGCGGCAGCGTGTCAGTTGCGGGCACGGCCGGCAAATGCGCGCTCGCAACCTGCGGTGGCAGTTTCTTCGCCGGGTCGAGCAGGTGGAGCAAGTAAGCGAGCGTCTCTTGATGTTGTTGCTCGTGCTGGAGCACGAGTTGGAAGATGTAGCCGTTGCGCAGCAGCGGGTCGGCAGCATTGAAGTCCAGTTCGGCGAGTTGCTGTAGCACGCGCGTGCGCACGCCCGCCAAATAATCTTCCATCTCGCGTCGCGGCGGTAAATCTTTTGATGATTCGCGTGGCGTGGAGATGGGATCGAAGATGCGTTCGTAACTCGCATCGGGCGCAGGCTCGCCCGCCAGCTTTTGCAGCAGCCAGTACGCCTCGAACACGCCGATGTGCGCGAGATGCCAGATGACGGGGCGGAAGCCGAAGCCCGGACTCTCGTGCAAATCAGTCTCGCGCGCGAGATCGAACAGCGCAAGCGTGTCGGCGCGGGTAGCGCGCAATAGCTCTGCGATCTCGTCTGCGTGTGCCTGTGCCATGCGGCTCTCCTCTATCAGTCAACGCGGCCGAAATATGACAATGCCGCGCGTGGATCGTGAACAGTTCTGCGCTATCATAACAGGCGGACAAAGCAAGGCGCAGACACTAGCTCAACTTTTAATTATTCGGGGCCGCACCCCGCCGCAGCGCAGGCGCAAGAGAGCGAGACGCATAATGTTGGACACTGCCGCCGCCGTCACGGCCGAGCGTTTACGCCTCCATCAACTCCAGACCGTTGATCTGCGCGCCGCTTTCGCCGCCGATGTCGCGCGCGGGCTGCAAGCGCAGCCCAAACGACTCTTCCCTAAATATTTTTACGATGAGCTTGGCTCGCTGCTCTTCGCTGCGATCTGCCTATTGCCGGAATACTATGTGACGCGCGCCGAAGACGAAATCCTCGCGCGTCACGCCAGCGAGATCGTCGCGATGGCCGGCCACGCGCAACTCTCTCTGCTCGAACTGGGCAGCGGCAGCGCCACGAAAACGCGCCGCCTGATCGAAGCATTGCTCGCGCGCCAAACGCAATTGCTCTACCGCCCGATTGATATTTCAGCCGCCGCGTTGGAGACGAGCGCGCGGGTGCTGTTGCAATCCTACCCGCCCCTGCGCGTCGAAGCTTACGCCAGCGACTACGACACCGCGCTCGCGCATCTACGCGCTGAAACGGAACAAGCAACAACCAATCAAACAGAAGCGCAATCCGACAGCGAAGCCGAACGCACGCACACGCTCGCGCTCTTTCTCGGCTCGAACGTCGGCAACTTTGATCGAACCGAGGCCGAACAGTTCCTAAGCAGTTTGCGCGGCGTGCTACGCACGGGCGACGCGCTCCTGCTGGGCGCGGACTTGAAGAAAGACCCCGCTCGTCTCGTCGCGGCTTATGATGATGCGCTCGGCGTCACCGCCGCGTTCAACTTGAACTTGCTCGCGCGCCTCAACCGCGAGCTCAACGCCGACTTCGATCCGCGCGCCTTTCGTCATGTCGCGTTCTACGACGAAACACACGGGCGCATCGAGCTTTATCTCGAAAGCCGGCGCGCCCAAGTCGTGCGCCTGCCCGCGCTCGATCTTAAAATTGATTTTGCGGCCGGTGAGCGCCTGCACACGGAGAACTCACACAAGTACGATCTGGTGGAACTGGATCGACTGGCCGCGCGCACCGGCTTTGCGCGCACGCACACGTGGATGGACGAGGCGCAACAGTTCAGCAGCAATCTCTTCATCGCCACCGAAAGCGAAGCATGACATGCCCCGTGACGAATTAACGCAAGCGCACGCCCCGGCCGCCGCGCCCTCAGCGGCCGGCGGGCACGACGCTTTCCCGCTGTTGACCGAACCGGTCGCGGCCGATGCGGCGACGCTATTCGTCGAGAATTTGCGGCGCGGCTCGAAGCCTGCGCGCGAATGGACGTGGGGCGTCGAGTTCGAGTTGTTCGGCTACGACACACGCCGCGATCTCGCGCGGCTCACGCCCGCGCAAGTGCAGCGCGTGCTGGCAGGCTTCGCGCCTTCGTCAAATGATCTGGTTTATGAAGGGCAGACGCTCGTCGAGGTCAACGCCGGGCAGATGAATCGTTTGACGGTCGAGCCGGGCGGGCAGATCGAATTCTCCGGCGCGCCGCAACGCTCACTCGCCGACGTGGCGCGCGAGATCAAACGCTACCTCGCGCGGCTGCGCGAGATCGCCGAGGGGCACGGCTTCGTCTTTGTCGCCGTCGGCTTCGACCCGTTGCACACGCTCGCCGCGCAAGAGTGGTTTCCCAAATCGCGCTACGACGTGATGCGGCCCTATCTGGCGAAGCGCGGCGCACGCGCATGGGACATGATGACGCGCACCTGCGCCGTGCAAGCCAATCTCGACTATGGCGATGAAGACGACCTGCGTAAAAAATTTCTCGTCGGCAACCGGCTCGCGCCCATCGTCGCCGCCATCTTCGCCAACTCGCCGTTTCAAGAGGGGCGACCTTCCGGCTACAAGTCCACGCGCACTGCCGTGTGGCTCGCGACTGATCCAGACCGCACCGGCATCAGCCCGCCTGCGCTCACAGATGATTTCACGCCCGAACGCTTCGTCCATTATGCGCTCGATGTGCCCATGCTCTTCGCGCAACGTGATGGTCACTACTTGGACGGCCCCGTCGGCATGAAGTTCGGCGACTTCCTCGCGCGCGGCTGCGACGGCGTGCAACCGCTCTTCGGCGACTGGGCCGATCATCTGACCACGCTCTTCACCGACGCGCGCCTCAAGCAATATATCGAACTGCGGAGCGCCGACTGCGGCAACTTAGACATGGCGCTCGCGCTGCAAGCGCTCTGGAAAGGACTGCTCTACGACGACGCCGCGCTCGACGAAGCCCTGCGCCTCGCGCCCCGCCTTGATCGCGCTGCCGCAAACGCACTGCGCCTCGCCGTCGCGCACGACGGCCTCGCTGCGCGCATTGCTCACGTCAACGTGCTGGCGCTCGCTAAAGAAACGATCACGTTAGCCGCAACGGGACTAGCGCGCATCGCGCCCGAAGAAAGTGCGTACCTCGACGTGCTACGTGCGCAGGTCATCGGCGAGGAGATCTGTCCCGCGGATATTCTATTGCGTAACTGGCACGGCTCGTGGCACGGCGCGATGGCGTGCGCCGTCAAACATCTGCGCGTCGCCTGATTTTGCCTAACCTTGATGGGCGCAACGAATAACATGCCGGTCGTCGAGTTTCGTGGCGTCAGCTACGCCGCGCCGGGCACGAGCGCACCGATCATCTCCGATCTCAATTTAGACATTCAGCGTGGTGAGACGTTGGTGCTGCTCGGCGAGTCGGGCTGCGGCAAGACGACGACGCTCAGATTGATCAACCGGCTGCTCGTGCCGACGACGGGCGTGGTGCTGGTTGAAGACAAGGCGACGATTGCTTGGGACGAGATCGAGTTGCGGCGCAGGACGGGTTACGTGATACAGGAGGCGGGGCTGTTCCCGCATTTCACGGTCGCGCGCAACGTCGGTTTAGTGCCGACGCTCGCGGGCTGGGATGAGGCGCGTGTGCGTGCGCGCGTGGACGAGTTGCTCAAACTCGTAGGGCTTGAGCCGGCGCGGTTCGCGGCGCGCTACCCGCGCGAGTTGTCGGGCGGACAACGACAGCGCGTCGGCGTGGCGCGTGCGTTGGCGGCCGATCCGCCTTTGCTATTGTTGGATGAACCGTTCGGCGCGCTCGATCCGTTGACGCGCGCGGCGTTGCAAAAGGAGTTCGCCGCTTTGCGCACGCGCCTTGGCAAGACGTGCGTGTTCGTCACACACGACGTGCGCGAGGCGTTGCTGCTCGCATCGCGCATCGCGCTGATGCAGAGCGGGCGCATCGTGCTGTTAGCCACGCCCGCCGAGTTCAAACGTTCTGCTGAGTCGCTGGCGCAGGCTTACATGGCGACGTTGCAGGTAGATTAAGGCATGAACATCACGCAAAGACGCAAAGGCGCAAAGACAAGACTCGAAGAGAACCATTCAACCCCTTTGCGCTCTTCTTCGCGCCTTTGCGTCTTTGCGTGAGATTTTCTTTTGCAATGAACTTCTTCGAGTTCATCACACACAACTGGCGTGAGCTATTGACGCTCGCGGGCGAGCATCTGCGGCTTGTCGCGGAGGCGATGGGGTTGGCCGTCGTCATCGCTTTGCCGTTGGGCGTGCTGTTGACGCGGCACACGTTTTGGCAACGACCCGTGCTGGGGTTAGCAAGTATCTTGCAGACCGTGCCCAGCCTCGCGCTCTTCGGTTTTCTCATCCCGCTTCCGTTCGGCGGCATCGGCGCGCGTTCGGCCGTCATCGCGCTCGTGCTATATGCGCTGCTGCCCGTGCTGCGCAACACCGTGACCGGCATCGAGGGCGTGGATCGCAACGTGCGCGAGGCGGCCGTCGCGATGGGCATGACCGGGCGACAGATTCTCTGGCAAGTGGAACTGCCGCTGGCGGCGAGCGTGATCCTGGCGGGCGTGCGCGTGGCGACGGTCATCTCGGTCGGCGTGGCCACTATTGCCGCTGCCATCGGCGCGGGCGGTCTGGGCACGTACATCTTTCGCGGTCTGCGGCAGAATGACGACACGCTCATCCTCGCCGGGGCAGTCCCCGCTGCGCTCATGGCGCTCGCCGCCGATTGGCTCATCGGCCGGCTCGAAACAACGGTCGGCGCAAACACACGCACGGCACACACGCGAGACGCACACGCACAACTGCGTCGCCGCATCATCGGCGCGACGCTCGCGCTCATCATTGTTGGCGGCCTCGTTGCGTTCGTCGCCTTGCGCGGCCGCACACAGCAAGGGACGGGCGGGCAGACAGACGCGCCCGCGGTCGTCGTCGGCTCGAAAGATTTTACGGAGAGTGTGCTGCTCGCGGAACTGTTGGCGCAGACGTTGGAGGCGCAAGGTGTGGCGGTCACAAGGCAGTTCGAGTTGGGCGGTAATCTCTGTCACGACGCGCTCGTCGCCGGGCGCATCGATGTCTATCCGGAATACACCGGCACGGCCTTTACCGCGATCTTGAAGCATCAGCCGATCACAGACCCGCGCGCCGTCTATGATCAGGTCGCGCGCGAGTACGCGGAGAAGTTTGCGGTAGCGCTTAGTCCGCCGCTCGGCTTTCGTAACGACTTCGCCATCCTCGTGCGGGGCGCGGAAGCGCGCCGGCTTAAGCTACAGACAATCTCCGACGCCGTGCCGCACGCGCGCACGTGGCGCGCGGGCTTCGGGCAAGATTTCATGTCGCGCGCCGACGGCTATCCCGGTTTCGCCCGCGCCTATAATCTCAAACTGGCCGCCGCGCCGCGCGAGATGGATTTGTCGCTCACCTATCGCGCGCTCGCCGCCGGTGAGGTGGACATCATCGCCGGCAATTCGACCGATGGGCTGATCGCCGCGCTCGATCTCACGCAGCTTGCAGACGACCACCAATACTTCCCGCCATATGAAGCCGTCTATCTCGTGCGCCGCGCCACGCTCACACGCGCGCCTGCATTGCAATCCGTCCTGCAACGCCTCGCGAATGCGATCTCGACCGACGAGATGCGCCGTCTGAATTACGAAGTTGACGGCCGTCATCGCACGGTCGCCGAGGTGGTGCGCGCGTGGCGTCAGGGTAAGGGGTTGTAGTTGGATTTTGCTTGCCGGCGGCGATGTGTGCGGCCGAGGTAGTAGTAGATGACTTGGCCGTAGAGGATCGTGTTGCAGCAGAGGCTATTGAATTCCAGCGTGCGCGGGTCGCTGTCTGCGCTCAGCAGACTGATGAGTAACGCGAACAGAAAACCGGGCAGCATCGGCAGCAGCAACGCTTGCACCAGCACGCCGCAGCAGATCGCGGTGCAGACTTTACGCCAGCCAGTGAGCAGGTGCGCGCAATCAGCCGTGCGGTCTGTGGCCGATACGACAAACATCGCAAGCAAGGCAAAGATAAATGCGCCGCCGATGATCATGTCGTGATTATTATCTCTTGCGTGTCAAGTTTCTGCCCGCACCTTTGTGCCCGTCTTCATTAGCGCAGTACTTTCACGTCGCGCTCGCTGCTGATGCGCCAGCCTGCCTGTGTGCGTTGCCAGCGCAACTCCTGGATCACTTCGCCGCGTCTGTCCTGCCCGCCGCCCGCGATCACATAAGTTTTACGAAACCGCATGACGGCGCTGCGACCGTCGGCGCGCAAGAGAATTTCCGGCTCGGCCGTATGTATGTCAATGGTTGTGGCATGCGCAAAGACGCGCGCCTTCTCTGCGCGCACGGCCGCGCGCGGGACTGTGCGCTGGAGATAGTAGGCAGCCAGCGTCGGTAGATAGAAATCCATCTGCCGTTCTATGTCGCGCGCATTCGTCGCGGCGATCCATTCATCGAGCGCGCTGCGCAAGGTTAAGGCGTCGGCATCGCGGGCGGCGACTGCTGTGCCGACGGCATGCGGTGCGGCGGCCGGCGGGTTGGTCGCTGTCTGTGCGTTGGTTTGCGGCGACGCATCATAAATGTCCCAGCGCGCCACGTCGGAGATTTTGTTGTAGCTGCTGCGGACGATGACGGGCTGGTTGAGCTGCGGCGCATAGATGTAGCGCGTCACGCGCAACTCGCGCCCGGCTGCCACCGGCTCGAAGACGGCGGTGAAGCGGTCGCCGCCCGTGCCGCTCGTCGTGACGGTCAAACTATTGCCTGCGAGCGTGGCGCGTGTGCGCACCGTCTGCCCGTCCGCGCCGCGCTCGGTGCGCGTCTGCCCGTCGGCATCGAAGTCTATGCGCGGTGCGCGCGACGAAGCGATCTCGACGTGCCGGCCGTTGCGCGCGATGGCCAGTTGATCGGGCGGCGCAAGGCGCACAGTGAGGTCGAGAAAGAAGCGTTGCTGTTCGCCGAAGGGTAAGTTGCTCGAAGCGTTTTGCACGACCGAGTAGAGCTTATCGCTGCGCTCCACGTCGAGTCGATAGACGCCCGTCCAGTCGGCGGCGCTGTTATTGGCCGCGAGCACGCGTGCGCGCTGCACGGTCTGCGCGTCAACGGCATGACCTAGCAGCATGGTAGTCCACAGCAACACACCCAAAATATTTTTGCTCGCGCGCATCTTCACTCTCCCTTTGCTCTGTCAATCCATATGGCGAATTGTCGGTTTACGTGTGCCCACTACTTTAACGCACTTGGCGAAAACAGATAAAGTTTGCGCGGGGTGAAAACCGCGCGGCGGGCGCGGTCGGTATGCTATGCTCTGCGGCAAATCTCCCTGACCGAAAAAAACAAGCGCAGGCGGGGGCAAGGCAGATGGGACAGGCGGATCGCGGGGTCGAGATCGCCACGGGGCGCAGGCGAACTGATGGCCACGTGCGGGTGGCGTTGTTCACCCACGACCTGTTGGCGTTGACGGTTGAAGAGAACGGCGAGCGTGCCCCGACGCTCTTGCTCACGTATGCACAGGCCGACGAGTTGCAACGCGCGCTGGCGAATTTGCTCCCTCAATTGGCGCGGACGGAAACGACGCCAGAGATTGACCCGCAGACCGCGTGGGCCGGGCGCGAGCGGCGCACTTCGGGTGAGTTACGTTGACTGCGGCGCGGCCCCTGCAATTGGCGCGGAGAAAAATTATGAGCAGCCGCCCGCCCGGTGCGCGCCGACTGCTCTAAGATTTGCTCGTCAAGGTGGCCGTCTCTCCGGCCTAGCTGCTCTTCTTCAAGGTAACGCGCACAGGCTCGCCGAGCGTGGCAGGGTCGAGATTGATCTTTTGCGTCTCGTAGCCTTTGGCTTTGACCGTGAGCTTGAGACTACCCATGTGGATCGGCGGCAACACGGCGACGCCGCGCGCGTCCGTCGAGTTCCACGACTCGCAGAAGAAACCGTCGGTGCGCGCCGAATCGAGTTTGAGATAGACGTTGCTGACGGGCTGACCGGCGTCGTCGAAGACGCGCGCATCAAGCCGACCGAGACCGTTCGGCCCATTGGGCGCTTTCCCCATGTTCGGAATCTCGCTTGTGCTCGGATTGGCTGTTGACTGCTGTGCGCTTGCGCCGTAGACGCAAGCGACGCTGATAAGTGCGACGAGGAACAGTTTACGCATCTTGGTGTTGCTCTCCTAAATTTCGCTTGTTAGCTGTAAAGAGGGTTCGCGGGGCGAATTCGTTTGCCGGTCTGGTCGGACGGCGATTGTTAACTCCCATGACCACCCTGTTGGGATTATATTGTTTCGGCCCAAGATTTGAAAAGAGGATTTTCCACCGCACCCACACGTGAGGAAATTAGTGATGAAACCTAAGCTATTTTGTCTGCTCGGCGCGCTCACGCTCTGCCAAAGTTTAACTATAGCGCAGCCGAAGCCGCCCGCGCCAACCATTGTGCTGATCAAAGCCGGGCGCATGATTGACACGCGCGCCGGGCGCGTCGGCGAGAATCAAGGTATTTTGGTCGAGGGCGAGCGCATCAAGGCTGTCGGCCCTTTTGCCGCCGTCAGCGCTAGTGCGCCGGCCGGTGTGCGCACGATTGATCTCTCACGCGCGACCGTACTGCCGGGCTTGACCGATTGCCACACGCACATACTCTTGCAAGGCGACATCACGGCGGAAGATTACGACGTGCAGTTGTTGAAAGAGTCCATTCCCTATCGCACGATCCGCGCGACCGTCGCGGCGCGCACCGGGCTATTGAACGGCTTTACGGCCATGCGCGACCTTGAGACCGAAGGCGCGATGTACGCCGACGTAGATGTCAAGACCGCGATCAATCGCGGCGTGATTCCGGGGCCGCGCATGTTCGTCTCGACGCGCGCGTTCTCCGCGACCGGCATGTATCCGCTGCTCGGCTATTCGTGGGAATTGCGCATGCCCGAAGGCGTACAGATCGTGGACGGCGCGGATCAGATCACGCGGGCCGTGCGCGAGCAGGTCAAGTACGGTGCGGACTGGATCAAGTTCTATTCTGATCGTCGCTACTACATGAAAGACGGCCAACTCCACAGTTGGGTTAATTTCACCGACGAAGAGATGCAAGCGTTCGTCAAAGAAGCGCATCGGCTTGGTCGCCGCGTCGCCGCGCACGCGATGGGCTGGGAGGGCATTGACGCAAGTCTGCGCGCGGGCGTGGACTCAATCGAGCATGGCTACGGTTTGGACGAAGGTTTGCTGGAGCGCATGCTCAAACAGGGCACTTGGTGGTGTCCCACGATCTACGTCAACATCTACGTCGCCGAAGGACGCGCGGCAGCCGGCAATCCCATTTATCTCACGATGCGCGGGCTGGAAGAACAAGCGTTCGGCGTCGCCTTGAAGAAGGGCGTGAAGATCGCGTTCGGCACGGACGCGGGCGGCTTCGCGTGGACGGAGAACGAAGCCAAAGAGTTCGGTTATATGGTGCGCTATGGCATGACGCCGATGCAGGCGATTCAATCAGCGACGATGGAAGCCGCCAGTCTGCTCGACCAGACGAACAACATGGGCGCGATAGAAACAGGCAAATACGCCGACATCATCGCCACCACCGGCGACCCGCTCGCAGATATTTCCGAACTTGAGCGCGTTCGCTTCGTCATGAAAGGCGGTGCGGTCATGCGCGATGAACTGACAACCAATGCGCAACGTTAACATGGGGACAGAGGTGCGACGATGACCTTAATTGATTTTCTGATCTTGCTGCTCATCGCGGGCGTGTGCGGTTCAATCGGGCAGGCGATTGCGGGCTATACGCGGGGCGGGTGTCTGGCGTCCATCGCGCTTGGGTTTATCGGCGCGATCATCGGCGTGTGGGTGGCGCGCAATCTGGGCCTGCCGGAACTGTTTACGATCAAGATTGGCGTGAATAATTTCCCGATCATCTGGTCGATCCTCGGCGCGGCGTTGTTTGTCGCGGTGATCAGTTTGTTCGCGCGTGCGCGGCGACCGTGAAAAGTTTCTGCGCGGTTTGGTGATTGTTTCGTAACGACGGCACGCTAAAGTCGTCCCTCTTTCGCTGCCAAGTGTTTTCGCTTTATGACTGGCTCAAGCAAAACTGTACCGACACCGGCGGGCGCGCCTGATCTGGCGGAATTTCGCCGCCGCTATCCGCTGACCGTGGCCAATTTCGCTGCGCTCGGCGAGCGCGAGACGTGGCTGCGGCGCATCTGGACGACGGACGCGCGCTGGCAGGAGTCGTTGACGGCCGACGCGGCGCGCGAAGTGATCGTGCGCGGTGCGCCGCCCGCAGGCTTAGCTGTCGCGGGCGAGTTCTAGACGATCTACGCGGGCGGGGCATTGGGCTTATTGCACGCGGCTGTCGCGGCCTGTCGTTACCAGCGGCGCGTGTTGGTGTTCGACGCGGAGGCGGTCGGGCGCGCGGGGCGCGATTGGCACGTCTCGGCTGATGAGTTGCGCGAGCTTGAGCGCGCGGGGCTATTTACCAAAGAAGAGATCGAGGCGACGGTCGTCAATCGCTACAGCGCGAGCTTCGTCAAGTTCCACGACAAAGGTTCGCGCATGAAAGCGCCGCCGCTCTGGTTGCGCCATGTGCTGGACGTGACGCTCGACGCAGACAAACTGCTCGCGCTCGCCGCCGAAAAAATTCGCACACACGGGGCTGAAGGCTGTGCGCTGCTCGCAGGCTTGCGCTTCGTGCGCGCTTACGTCGAACCGCATCGGGTCTCCGTCGAATTAGCGGATGCGCGCGGACGCAGGTCGCTCTATGCGGCGCGTCTGTTTGTGGATGCGACGGGGGCTGACTCGCCGGTCGCACGCCAACTCAACGAGGGACGCGCGGTCACACATGTCTGTCCCACTGTGGGCGCAACGGCGCGCGGTTTCGCGCACGGTGAAGGCGCGGATAAAGTTGATTTTCAGACCGGCGAGTTGTTAGTCAGCACGGAGGACGCGAGCGAGCATCGGCAGTTGATCTGGGAAGGCTTCGCCGGTGCGCCGGCGCGCGACGAGTACACGACCTATCTCTTCTTTTACGATGCGCTCGACTCGCCGGCAGACAAGTCTCTGCTCGCGCTCTTCGAGCGTTACTTCGAGCGACTGCCCGCATACAAACGCGCGGGCGCGCACTGGCGTGTCGTGCAACCGCTCTTCGGCTACGTGCATAGTTCACAACCACACGGGCGCAAAGGGCGACCGCGTGCGGCTGACGAGCGTGTGCTGCTCGTCGGCGATGCGACGGGCGCGGCGAACCCGCTCGCCTTCGGCACACAGGGCGCGCACTTGCGCCAACTGCACAGGCTGACACATCTCACGGAGCTTGCGCTCGCGGGCGATTTAGTTGATGCGCGCTCGCTCGCAGAGATCAATCCGGAGGGGCCGCGCGTTGCGAGGATGGCGCGGCTGGCCGAATTCCTGCGCCCCGCGCCGCGCGCTGCGCCCGCGACGGTGAACGAGACGCTGAACGCGGTGATGGCGGCGTTGCAAGAGTTGGACGAGCGCGTGCGCCGCGAGTTGTTTCAGGATCGTCTGTCGTTCCAGGCGTTGAAGAGTCTGTTGAGCCGCACGGCGCAACTCTACCCGCGCATCTTCCAACGCATGCGCGAGCATCTCGGCGCACGCGGCACGTTCTGGTGGCTCGCCTCGGTCGCCGAAGCGGCTTTCAGCGAACGGCGCACGACGCGCGCGAGCCTCACACTGCCGGCCGGCCGCGAACTGGACGAACCGCCCGCCGCAAAATTTGCCCGCTACGTGGCGCACTACAAAAAAGAGGACGGCGCGGGCGATCTATCGTGATCGCCCGCGCCGCCTATCAGGCTTAACCGACGACTAACTCAGCCTCCGCTCACGACAATCGGTTCCTCGTTGTCGCCACCCGATTGCGGCTGATTGCTGCCGCTGCCGGCCCCGCCGCCGCTCCCGCCGCTGACCACAATCGGCTCTTCGTCGCTGCCGCCACCGCCGGTGTTCGGCGTTGGATTCTCAGTATCCGGATTGCTGGACATTGTGTGCCTCCTGGGCTTACGTGTTGTTGCTACCCTGCTCTCAACCGACCGCTGCTTGGCGCTTGCGCATGCGAGAGCGCACGCGGCCGGCGCGTTTAAGTCTCGTAGATGATCGAGACTTTATCTTTGTCGCTGAGGTCAGCCACTTTCTTACCGTTGACCTCGACCCTAATTAACCGTCCGTCTCTTTTGTACTTCCGCTTGCCCGGCGATGGCGCATCATTCTGAAAGTGATCGCTGAAATCAACTGTGACGGAGCCGCCGGAAACGACGATGGGTTCTTCGGGCATGTAGGACCTCCTTTGTGTCGGTGAATGAGGTTAAAGGTCGGCAGCTAAAACGCGTTTAGCTGTTTCTGGGCGAACTGCACATCGGGCCTCATGAGATAACCGTTGTAGGCCTCTGTGCCCCAGTTCTGTTGCAACGTAGCCAACGCCGCGCGGGCGTTGGCCGCGTAACCGCGCGCCTGCTCGCCTTGGCCCGTGCGCGCGGCGGCGCGAGCCGCGACGAGCCACGCTTGCCAATCCGACGCGAGACTGCCGGCGCGGACGAAAGTATCTTCCGCGCGTAATGCGTTCGTCAAGGCGGCGGCCGGCTCGCCGTTGTCGAGTTGCGTGGCGGCGAGCGCAAGCGTGGCGCGGGCGATGAGCGCCGGATAGCCGAGCCGTGTCGCTTCCGTCAACGCTTCCTGACAGGTACGCACACCCAGTGCCGGCGCGCCCGCGTATACTTGCGCCAGCCCCAACACGCGCTTGGCCTGCACGCTGCTTTCGGCGTACTGCGTGCCCGCCAACTCAAGCGCCCGCTCGGCCGCCGCGCGGGCTTCAGACCAACGCCGCGCCGCCAGCGCCAAGTCCGCGCTGATGATATGCACCTCGATCTCCAGTCCCTTGTTCTCGCCGCCGGGCTGTGTGGCGATGGCGCGGGCTTCGGCGAGCGCAGCCTGCGCTTCATCGAACCGCCCGACCGGCCACAGCACGCTGGCGCGCTCGGCTTGCCCGTAGCCGACGCCGAGTTTTAGGCCTTGCGTCTTGCTCAACTTGTAACGCTGGTCGAAATGCGTGAACGCTTCGACATAGCGTTCCTGTGTGGCCAACACCGAGCCGATGCCCTCATGCACCTTCGCGGCTTGCCCTTGATCGCCGTTCTGCTCGGCCTGTTGCAATTGCTCGTGGAAGGCGCGCAGCGCGCCGTCATAGTCGCCCTTCATGCGCTGGACACGGCTGAGCAGCGCGTAACCGGCCGCCATCTCTTTGCGATAGTTGCCCGCTTCATAGAACTGGAGCGCTTGCTTGATATACCCTACGGCCTCATCCAGATGTCCCTGCTGCGACTGTGAACTGCCGAGATTGATGAGCGCGGCGGCTTCGGCGCGGCGCGCATTATGGCGGCGGGCGAGAGCGAGTGCCTGTGTATAGAATTTGTCGGCGCGCTGGTAATCGGACTTGGACAGGAAGACGTTGCCGAGATCGACGAGGCCACGGGCCGACATATTCTCCATGCCATTGGCCTGCGCCGTCTCGACCGCGCGGCGCGCATATTCTTCGGCCGCCGCGCTGTTGTTCTCGGCGGCGGCCACCGCGCTCAATTGCAAGAGCGCATTGACCTGCTGCAACTGATTGCCGGTACTCTCAGCGAGCGTCAGGGCCTGTTCGAGCGCGCCGTGCGCTTCTTGCATGCGGCTCGCGCTGCGCAAAAAGAAGCCCCGTTGGTAGAGGACTTCGGTGCGCCCTTCGGTGTTGCCGAAGTCGCGATAGAGCGTTTCGGCCTGGTCGAAACAATTATTAGCTTGCGGCATCTGGCCTATGCGCCCGTAGAGGATGCCGACGCGCAAGTAACCGGTGGCATAGCGTGGATCGAGCGCGGTCGCTGCGACGTAGCTGGCAACGGCTTTGTCCGTGTTGTCGGCCTTTTCGTAGGCGCGTCCGAGATCAACCCAAGCCTGCGGCAGTTTGGGCTGCAACTGCGTGAGCTTATCGTAGGCGTTGATGGCGCGCGGAAAGTCGCGGTTGAACGTGACCTGCATCGCCTCGAAGTAGAGCGCATCGGACTCGGGTAGCGCGCCCTGATCGCGCACAAGTGTGTTGGCCCGCAACATCTCGTCTCTGGCTTGGTCAGCGTAGTCGAGTTCCGTCAACGCCTCTGCCAGCCGCGCATGCGCGAGCGCGAACCGGTCGTCCTTCGCGGTGGCCTCTCGCAGCCATTTGCTCGCTTGGAAATAGGCATTGTCGCGCAGCAGGTCAGTGCCCTTGTTGTAAGCGCGTAGCGCCTCCGGGTCAGGCTGATACGGCCGCGGGCGCAACAGATAGATACCGCCCGTGATGAGGAGGGCGAGCGCGAGTGCGCCCGCAAGCACGGCCGCGACGGACAGACGCGGGCGGCGTAAGCCTTCCGAGATCGTCACGAGCGCGCTGCGTTGATGCGTCCCCGTGTGACGCGAGAGGCGCGCGACGCGGGTGCTATCCGTCAGCCCGTAAGCGGTGCGGAAGGCGTGCAGGTCGCGGATGAAATCTTCCGCCCGTTGATAACGTTCGGCCGGTTTCTTGGCCAACGCCTTCATGGTGATGCGGTCAAGCTCCGGCGGCACGCGCGCGTTGTACTGCGAAGGTGGCGCTGGTTCGACGTGTAAGACTTGCGCGGCGATCTCGATCAGGTTCGCGCCCGCGAAGGCGGCCCGGCCCGCGACGCATTCATAGAGCAGCGCGCCCAGCGCGAAGAGATCGCTGCGCGCATCCACGGCCGCGCCCGTCGCCTGTTCGGGCGAGAGATACAGCGGCGTGCCGACGATCACATCGCTGCGCGTCTTCATGCTGGGCAACGTCTTCGCGTCTGAGTCGGCGGCGAACTCCGGTCTGTCCTCGATCAGCTTGGCGAGACCGAAGTCGAGCACTTTCACCTCGCCACGCTCATCCACCAGAATATTCGACGGCTTCACGTCGCGGTGGACGATGCCGCGCCGGTGCGCTTCACCTAAAGCGGCCGCGATGTACTCGATCAACTCGACCGCGCGCGGCATGGTCAGCGCGCCCGCGCGCATCAACTCGCCGAGGTCTTGCCCGTTGACCAACTCCATCACGATGAAGGGGCGACCGTCGGTGGTCTCGCCATAGTCGAAGACGGTGGCGATGTGCGGATGGCTGAGCGCAGAGACCGCACGGGCTTCGCGCAGAAAACGCGCGTGATAGTTATGCGAGTTGACGGCGAGCACCGGAATCTTGACCGCGACGCGCCGCCCCAGGAGCGTGTCCTCGGCCACGTAAACCACGCCCATGCCGCCCTCGCCAAGTTGGCTAATGATGCGGTAATGGGAGATGGTCTGCCCGATCATGTGGTGCGAACCCTTCTGGTCAGGAATGACAAGGAAGGCGTGAGCCAACTCGGCTGCCGCGAGCCGGCTCAAATGCATTTGAGCACAACGCTTTTAACTACCGGCGTATTCTGCGCTAAAGCCGCAGGCAATTCAAGAGGGAAGAGGCGCTGCCCCTCAGCATTAGTGCGCGCACGGGCGACGGAATTCCACACAGGCTCTCGCCTTATGCCCCATACTCATCATTAAGTCACTGTTCAGCAAAGAGTAAAGTGAACTAGCAAAATTTTTTCTTGACGGGCAAGTGAAGCAAGCATATATTCGGCCGCGACTCTGACATCCCCCAACCCCATTGCCCTCTCTCACTGGTTCAGCACGCATTCCCCTATTAACGGTCAACCACTGACCAGCCCACTTCTGCTCGCAGACAATGGAGGATACAGCGATGAAGAGCCTGAAGTTCTCTCTTCTAGGGGTGTTTGTGCTACTATTGCTACTGCCCACGGTTTACGACCGGGTAGCTCACAGTCAGGATAAAAGCGGAGACCCACCCACCGGACAAGCTAACGTCGCCGTGCGGAGCGACGCCGACCAAGTTCAATGCCTCGTTGATAGCGAGGTGACCATCTGCAACTTCTGCCCGCGGCCAAGAGAAGCGCCAACCGGCTTCGACGACCAGACCATCGATGAGAACTTCGTGCCCCAAGTAAAGCACGATGACCATCGGGCCACGTTCGAGGTGCGGGATGAGATTCTGCCCGACGGACTCGGGCCCGTCTATAACGCGCAGTCCTGCGCGGAATGTCACCAGAACCCGGTCTCCGGCGCGATCAGCCAGATCACCGAGTTGCGCGCCGGGTTTATCGATAACCCCTGCGACCCGCAGGGCTTTGACTGTCCGCAGTTCGCTGACCCGCCGGGCGGCTCGCTAATCAACGACCGTGCGGTGGACAAGCGGATTAGTCCCAGCTCCGTGCAAGCGAACATTCAGGAACGGGTGTTGCCGCTGCATTCGGCCGGACTGGACCGACCGGCAGATGTAGC
>JANMAD010000011.1:0-6414 GCA_031359515.1 Acidobacteriota bacterium
TGGCAGGACGAAGAAAAAACGGCGGCGACGATCCGGGCCGGCTGGGTACACACGGGCGATATCTACCGGCGTGATGAAGCGGGCAACTATTGGTGCGAGACCCACAACCCTTTAACCTTGAACAGATCGTCGCTGCGCCCCTCGCACCAATAGTTGCCCGCTTCATCACGCCGGTAGATATCGCCCGTGTGTACCCAGCCGGCCCGGATCGTCGCCGCCGTTTTTTCTTCGTCCTGCCAATAACCGGCAAACGCGCTCCCACCTTTAATGAACAGATCGCCTGTGCCCGCGCCGTCCACTTCATGGCCCGCGTTATCCAATAACTTCGCTTCATAGCCGGGCACAACGCGGCCCGAACTGCCCGGCATGATCTGCTCGCGCCGGTTTGAGAAAAACATGTGCAGCATCTCGGTTGAGCCGATGCCGTCGAGAATGTCGAGACCGGTCGTCTCTTTCCATTCGTGATAGAGACCGGCGGGCAGTTTCTCGCCGGCCGAGATGCAGCATCTGATCGTGCTTGAGTCGAGCGCGTGACCCGCTCGTTTGTGCGCCAGCAGCGCGCGGAAAACGGCGGGCACGCCGAAGAAGATCGTGGGCCGTTGTTGGCTGAACACGTCGGTGATCACCTGCGGCGTGGGCCGCGCCGGACAGAGTATGACGGTCGCGCCCGCGCTGAGCGGGAACGAGAGACTGTTACCCAAGCCGTAGGCGAAGAACAGACGCGATGATGAGAAGAGACGATCAGCGGGTTGGGCTTGCAGGACATGTTTACCGAAGGTCTCAACCGTAACGGGCAGATTACGGTGCGTGTGCATGACGCCTTTCGGGCGGCCAGTGCTGCCCGATGTGTAGAGCAAGAACGCGAGCGCGTCGTCCGCGACCGGCGCGCTCTCCGCTTCGTCTGCTGTATCGAGAGCGGCGCGCAAATCAAGTACGCCCTCCTGCGCGCCATCAATTGACAGGCAATGCCGGAGTTGCGTGCGCTCGCGCCTGATGCTACGTAGTTTCTCAAGCTGCTCTGCGCTGATGACCGCTGCGCTCGCGCTGCTATGATCCAACACGTAGGCAAGTTCGTCCGCTGGCAGCATCGTGCTGCACGGCACGGCGACTGCCCCCGCGGCCGTCGTGCCCAAGAATGAATACACATACTCCGGGCAGTCGCGCGCGACGATGGCCACGCGCTCGCCCGCATTGACTTCTAATTGTCGGAGCAGCCCTGTGAACCGGCATATATTCTTCCACAGTTCCGCATAAGTAATCTGTTGCCCCGCGCACACGATGGCTGTGTGCGCCCAACGATCTTGCGCACGCGCGGCGCGGAAAATGTACTCAACCAGATTCACGCTTTCGCCCTATGTGTTGCGGGCCTCGCTTATGTCTATCAGCACAGGCTTATAGCATCGGCTCGTGGCTTTGCACAATCACTTCAACAAATGACGGTTCGCTTGCGCTGCGTTCCATAGATTGAAATACGCTTGCGCTTATGCTTCACTAGCGCGGCTTGCGCCAATGCCCGGTCAAGCTCTGCCAATCAAACCCCAGAGGAGCTATGTCATGAACCATTCCATTACTATCGATGAGCGCGATGGCGTCGAGGTCTTTACGCTCAGCGCCGGCGACGAGGCGACGGCCGAGATCGCGCCCGCGTTGGGTTGCAACTGTTTCGCCTACGCCACCGAGCAGCCGATCCTTGAGCCGGTCGCGTTCGCGGAATTCCGCAAACGCCCGACCAGCTACGGCATCCCCATCCTCTTCCCTTTCCCGAACCGGATCAGAGCCGGGCGTTTCACTTTTCAAGGTCGCACCTTCGAGCCAACCCCGCCGCGCCACGGATTCGTCCGCGATAAAGTATGGCAGGTGCTCGAACACGGCGCGAACGATGAACAGGGCGCATGGATACGGGCCGGCTTCGACGCGCGCGATCATGCCGCGCAGATTCTCGCGCAGTTCCCGTTCCCGTTCCGCCTGACCGTGACCTATCGGTTATCGGCGCGCGGTCTTGAGATGGAGACCGTTGCGCAGAACACCGGCGATACCGACATGCCCGCCGGCTTCGGTATCCACCCCTATTTTCGCAAGCCCGCGCATGGCACGGTCACAGTCCCGGCCGGCAAACGTTGGGAACTAGCCGACAGTCTGCCGACGGGTCGCTTGCTCGATGTCGTAGACACTTATGATCTGCGTGACAATGCTGAGTTGCACAATCTTCAACTGGATGACATCTTCACGAATGTAACGACGGAGGCAGACGGCCGGGCACGTTGCTATCTGACGGATAAGGATGCCAACCAACAGACTGTCGTCGAGTTCGACGCCACACAGTTTCCGCACGTCGTCGTGTACACGCCGCCCGCCCCACGCCCGGCGATCTGCATCGAGCCGAACACCTGTCCGACCGACGCCTTCAATCTGCAAACGCGCGGCATCGAGAGCAACGTGATCGCGCTAGGCGCAGGCGCGGAGATACGTTTCAACGTGCGAATCTACAGCCGGCAGAGTTAGCAGGAGTTAATATCTAAAGCAAACCACGAATGATTGGGCCAAGATGCAAAAGCTATCCACGAAATCACACGAACCAACACTAACCAAAACAGCCTAATGTCCGTGTTGGTTCGTGTGATTTCGTGGATAAATGTTTTTCGCGCTGTGCTATTCTGATGTGCCTCGATTAAGAGATCAGGGCTGAAGGGTTGGCATAGTCCGACGTGCAAAGCTTTAATTGTTTTAGACGGTCATCACGCGCGGCGTAGCCCCGCGTGGTGGTTGCGGGGGTGGCGTTGTGCCGGCGACGACGTAGGTCTCCAGGATGATCTTCTCCGCGCCTTTCGCATCCACCGGTTTCGAGAAGAAATAGCCCTGTCCGTTCTCGCAACCAAGATCGCGCAGCATCGTGAGTTGCTCCTGCTTCTCGACGCCTTCCGCGACCACATCCATGCCGAGCGTTTGCGCCAGCGTGATGATGGTGCGGACGATCTCCAGATTCTCGCTGTTATCGGCCATGCGCGTGACGAACGAGCGGTCGATCTTCAAGGTGTTGACCGGGAAACGGTGTAGATAACTGAGCGACGAATAGCCCGTGCCAAAGTCGTCTATGCTCAGCTTCAGGCCTAGGGCGCGCAACTGCTTGAGCATCTCGATGGCCGTCTCGACGTTGTCCATAACCATGCTCTCGGTGATCTCAAGTTTTAAGCCCTTCGGATCGATGCCCGTCTCCGTGATGATGCGCGCCACCTGCTTGATCAAGTCCTGTTGAATAAACTGCTTGCTCGATAGATTGACGCTGACAGAAAGCGGCGGATCGGCCGGGAAAATTTTCTGCCAGCGATTCATCTGCGCGCACGCTTCGCGCAAAATCCATTCGCCAAGGGGGATGATGAGACCCGTCTCTTCCGCAATCGGAATGAATTCAACCGGCGAGATATAGCCGCGCTCCGGATGTTGCCAGCGCAAGAGCGCCTCGAAGCCGCGCAGTTTGAAATCCGCCAACTCAACAATCGGCTGGTAGTGGACATAGAACTCGCCACGTTCGAGCGCGTGGCGCATATCAGTCTCAAGTTGCAAAACACTGGTGGCGTGCCGGTGCATCTCGCCGTCAAAGATTTCGTGGCGCGCCTTGCCGTGCTGCTTGGCGCGATACATCGCTGTGTCGGCATCGCGCACGATGTCTTCCGGATTCAGATAGCTCGTCCAACTCGACGAGATGCCGATGCTGACGGTGGCGAAGACCTCGCGCCCACTCAGATCGAATGCGACTTGCAACTCTTTCTGGATGCGCTCGGCCACCGAGATCGCTTCCACTTCGCCATGCAACTCTTCGATGAGCAGGATGAACTCGTCGCCGCCGAGCCGCGCGACCGTGTCGCCGGGGCGGAGCGTGTTCTCCAAACGCCGCGCGATGCCATTGAGTAGTTGATCGCCGACGGTGTGGCCAAGACTGTCGTTGATGACCTTGAAGCGATCCACGTCGAGATACAAGACCGCGAAGCCGATGCCTTCGCGTCGTTGCATGCGCGCGATGGCGAGGCGCAGGTGATCGAGGAACATGGCGCGATTCGGCAAACCTGTGAGCGCATCGTGGAAGGCATCATGTTGCAGTTGCTCTTCGGCGAGTTTGCGGTCCGTGATGTCCTGCATCTGGAAGATCAGATGCAATGGTTGATTTTGATTTTGGCTGGCGAGCGAGACGCTGGCCAGCACCCAGACTTCGCGGCCCTGCTTATGCCGCAAGCGCAATTCAACCTGAAAGACCGGCAGTTGGCCTTTGACTAGCCGCTTGATGTGCTCGAAGATCGCGCCGGTATCATCGTGGTGAATGACGGTTAACAGATCAGTCATCTGTAACTCGCGCTCCGTGTAATCAAGCAGGCGGCAAAGCGAATGATTGACTTGCAGCCAGCGCCCTTCAGCGGAGACGAGCGCCATCCCGATGGCCGCATAATCGAAGGCGCTACGGAAGCGTTCTTCGCTCTCGTGCCCTGTGCTTGTGTGGGAGATGGGCGTGCGGGCATCGCGCCCGCACAGATATTTGTTCGTCCGGTAAACGTCCCATGCACCACAAACGAGCGCCACGACCGGCGCAGCATAGACGAATACTTGCATGCCGCCGAAGCTGCACAGCTTGGCGATGAGACCGGCCGCGCATGCGCCGACAAAGCTGATCAGCAGTGAGTTCAGCAGTATCTTCGCCCACGCGCGCCAACGCTCCTGCACCGTGGCGAAACCGACGATCAGCCCGCTCGTGATAAAACGCGCCGCCGCTTGCAACGGTACGGCGATGGCGAGCATGCCGATGTAGGTGTCGAATGAATTGGTTTGCGTCAGAGTCGCGACATCACCATAGAGGGCTTGCAACAATACGGCGAGCGTTGCGGTGGAGATGACGGTGATGGCCGCCGTAGAGGCCATGCTCAACCAGTTGCGGCCCGCGCGCAGCTCCAAAGTAAGCGCAGTCACACACGCCAACAGGACTGCCGTTGCGCCACCGAAAAGCAACATGGCGAGCAAGAGCAGACTCTCGTGAGGTGAGAGTTGCCACCACTCGCGCGGGATGGGGATCGCACAGCGCGCGTTGACAATGACAGTTAAAAGCAGAAAGCCGAGGACTGGTGCGATGGGCTGGGTATAGTTCAGCCACACCAACGCGCCGACCGCGCATAGTGCGCCCAGTACGGCGACGAACTGCTTGAATCTAAGAGTGATGCCCTGCTTATTCATGGGTCTACGAGGTCGAATTGAAGCACGATCTGGCAGCAGTGTTAGATGAGGTTAGGGCGCTGTCTACGGACACTCGGAATCAGCCCGCTCAGGCTGAAACTGCAACCATTGTGCCAGCCGGGACGCGAATGCACAACCCTTTTCTTTTAGCAATATCGGGGCAGGATGAGGCAAATCGTTGCGGCAGGCTAAGACCGGTCAGAAACAAATTGCAGTAGTGTGTCAGGCTGACAGTTAGCTGTCAGCCTGACACAAATGAATATGACGTATGCGCCTGTTACTTAACGTGATCGGTGACGGATTGAAAGGTGAAAGAGAGCAGGCGGCGGCGACCTTGGGCATCGTGCCCCGCTATCAACAGGCGCTCGATCAGATGCGGGTCGGGCTTCGTCACGCATGCGTTGAACAACTCTTCCAGTGTCGAGATAGGTTGATTCGTCTCGGTGATCCCGCTGCCCTCAGACAAGTGGCGCAGGATCAAGGTGCAGTTATTCATCGTTGCTTTCTTTGACATCATTCAACCGTTGCAGAGTTATGAACGCTAGCACAATTGTCGCGGGCGAGGCACGTCCCCGCCCGCTCGTTTTCCTATTTGCGATGCTCCTTGAAATGATTGATCAAGCCGTTTGTCGAAGCATCGTGGGTCGTCACTTGGCCATCGCCCGCCAACTCCGGCAAGATCGCTTTGGCGAGTTGCTTGCCTAGCTCGACGCCCCACTGGTCGAATGAGTTGATGTTCCAGATAATCCCTTGTGTGAAAATCTTGTGCTCGTAGAGGGCGATCAACGAGCCGAGCGTGCGCGGCGTGAGTTTCTGGAACATGATCGAGTTGCTGGGCTTGTTGCCGGCGAATACTTTGTGCGGCACAAGTTGTTCCAACGCTGCGCCGCTCATACCGGCCGCCGTCAGTTCCGCGCGCACCTCTTCGGCCGTCTTCCCTTTCATCAACGCTTCCGTCTGCGCGAAGAAGTTCGAGAGCAGGATGGCGTGATGCTCTCCAAGGGGGTTGTGCGTCTCGACCGGCGCGATGAAGTCGCAGGGGATGAGCTTCGTGCCTTGATGGATGAGTTGATAAAAGGCGTGCTGTCCGTTCGTGCCGGGTTCGCCCCAGATCACGGGTCCGGTCGCATAGTCCGTGACCGGGCGTGACTGGCGGTCCACACCTTTGCCGTTGCTTTCCATATCGCCCTGCTGGAAATA
>JANMAD010000491.1:0-4595 GCA_031359515.1 Acidobacteriota bacterium
GGCGGCTCGCGCCAGATGACCTACGAGCAGATCGTCGAAGCCTTCTACCCGTTGGCGACCTCGTTCGGCGCGCAAGTTGATAAAGAGATGACCGTCTTCGTCGGCACGACGCATCAGGACAACCTGCAAACGTATTACGGGATCATCAAGCAGATGCTGCTCGACCCCGGCTTCCGCGAAGAAGACTTCACGCGTGTTAAGACCGACGCGATCAACTTCCTCAAGGTGGGCTTGCGCCAGTCGAACGACGAGGAACTTGGCAAAGAGTACCTCTACAACATCATCTACGCCGGCCATCATTACGGACATTATAACGTCGGTCGGGTAAGCGCGCTCGAAGCGATCACGCTCGCCGACGTGCGCGATTTCTATCAGAAGCACTACACGCGCGCCAACTTCGTGCTAGGCTTAGCGGGCAACTACCCGACCACGTTTCCCGCGAAGGTGAAAGCCGACTTTGCCAAACTGCCCGCAGGGACAGCCGCGCCGAATAATTTCTTCACGCCCAAGCTCGACGCCGGCACGCACGTTGACATCATCCAACGCGACACGCGCTCGACCGCATTCTCGCTCGGCTTTCCCATCAACGTCACGCGCGCCGACAAAGACTTCGCCGCGCTCGCCCTCGTCGCGTCTTATCTTGGGCAGCACCGTTCGTCGAACAGCTTTCTCTATCAACGTCTGCGCGAAGCGCGCGGGCTTAACTACGGCGACTACGCTTACGTTGAATACTTCCCGCGCGGCATGTACCAGTTCGTGCCTGACCCGAATTTGGCGCGCCAGCAACAGATTTTCCAAATCTGGCTGCGCCCGGTCGAGCCGGCGAACGGCTTGTTCGCCCTGCGCGGCGCGCTCTACGAGTTCGACAAACTCGTGCGCGACGGCATGTCGCCAGAGACGTTTGAAATTACCCGCGAGTTCCTATCGAAGTATTCCAACATCCTGACGCAGACACAGGACGCGCAACTCGGCTACGCGCTCGATAGTCGCTATTACAAGATCGGCAACTTCAACGACTATCTGCGCGCACAGCTTGCGACGCTCACGCTCGCCGACGTGAACCGCGCCATCCGCGAGCATCTGGCGACGAACCGGATGCGCATCGTCGTCGTCACCAAAGACGCGCAAGGCTTCCGCGACGCGCTCTTGAGCGGCAAGCCCTCGCCCATCACCTACGTCTCGCCCAAGCCGCAGGACATTTTGGACGAGGACAAGCTCATCGAAGCGTACAAGCTCGACGTGCAACCGGAGCATGTGCGCATCGTGCCGGTCGATCAAGTCTTTCAGTGATCAGATCATTTCATGCTTGAGTGAAGCGGCGTTGTTTACTCACCACAGAGACACAGAGGGCACAGAGCTAGCACGGAGGCTTGATCTTTTCTCTGTGTGTCCTCTGTGTCTCTGTGGTGAACTGCCCTTTTCCGAAAATTCAAGCAGCGTACTAATCAAACCCCGAACGAGATCGTTATGAAAACATCGCTCACGCCCGAAACGACGCGCGCCATCAACGACCGGCTGCAACAAGCCAACACAGACTTCGCCCGCATCTATCCCGGCGAGTCCGGCATGCGCCAGCCCGTGCATACCGTCTATGGCGGCGCGCATCTGTTCAAAGCTGACACGCCGCAGCGCCTCGGCGCGCTGGCCCTACGCGCGCTCGCGCAGTTCGCGCCCGACGCGCTCACCTTCGCCCGCGCACTAAATCTGCCCGGCGTTGCAGCGATGTCCGAAGAGATTGAGGGAGTCGCCCAACATCGCATCCCGTTCGAGGGCGGCGCGCAGATGGAGGCCGACAGCAAACCGGTGCAGCTTGCGCACACTATCTACACGCGCGTGCAGGAGAAACTGACGCGCGAGCCGGTCGAGGATTTTCGCATAGACTTCGAGGACGGCTACGGCAATCGCCCCGACGCCGAAGAGGACGGGCACGCAGAATCGGCAGCTAAGGAAGTCGCTAAGGGCGTGCAGGCCGGCACGCTCTCGCCCTTCATCGGTATACGCATCAAGCCCTTCACCGAAGAGTTGCGCGCCCGCAGCATGCGCACGCTCGACATCTTTCTCTCCACCGTCGTCGCCGCATCCGGCGGACAGTTGCCGCCCAACTTCGTCGTGACGCTACCTAAGCTCGTTAGCCCCGCGCAGACCGCCGCGCTCGCCGATATTTTCGATCTACTTGAGCCGCAACTTGGTCTGCCCACCGGCGCATTGAAGATGGAGATGATGATCGAGACCACGCAATCAATCATCAACGATCAAGGAGCAATCAATCTGCCGCTCCTGCTCGCCGCCGCGCGCGGGCGTTGCGTCGCCGCGCACTTCGGCACGTACGACTACACCGCCAGTTGCAACATCACCGCCGCGCACCAACACATGATGCACCCGACCTGCGACTTCGCGAAACACATGATGCAGGTCTCATTCGGCGGCACAGGCATCTGGCTCTCCGACGGCGCGACCAACATCATGCCCGTCGCCCCGCATCGCGCGACCGAAGGCCAAGAGCTTACGCCCACACAGGTCGAGGAGAATCAACGCACCGTCCAACGCGCATGGGCGTTGCACTACGCGCACGTGCAGCACTCGCTCACCGGCGGCTTCTATCAAGGCTGGGATTTACATCCCGCCCAACTCCCCACTCGCTACGCCGCCATCTACGCCTTCTTCCTCCAAAGCCTCGACGCCGCCAGCGAACGCCTGCGCAACTTCGTGGCCAAGGCCGCCAAAGCCACGCTCGTCGGCGATGTGTTCGACGACGCCGCGACCGGCCAAGGCTTGCTCAACTATTTCCTCCGCGCCCTCAACTGCGGCGCGCTCACGCAAGCCGAAGCCGTCGAGCTATCGGGGCTGACGCTCGCGGAACTGCGCTCCGGCTCATTCGTGCAGATATTAAATGGTCGGCAAAACTAAATCATATCAGTTCGCCTCTGCCCCTATTTTCATTGCTTGCATACGCAGGCGCGTCCGTCGGCGCACTGTCCGCGCCCGCGCTGTGTTCGCTATTTCGTTAGCCGGAGCGCGCCGTTTGCGCGACTTATTCGTGCTGGCGCGGTTAGGGGCGCGTGTCGTCGTGTAGTGGCAAACTATTTGCTATAGACCTGTGAGACGCGCGCATTGATACGAAATCAGTACACAAGCGCGTCCTATGGGCGCACGGCTCGAAGCCCGCCGACAAAGCTGTATGACAACATCATGGAGGTGAGAGATGGGGATTATCGCATACATCATTTTGGGTCTGATCGCCGGATTGATCGCTAAAGCCATTATGCCGGGCAAAGACCCCGGCGGGGCGATCATCACGATCCTGATCGGCATCGCCGGCTCGATCATCGGTGGTTTCCTCGGCGGCATGTTGCTCGGCTACGGCGGCGTTAACGACGCGGGTGACGTGAGCCGGCCGGGCTTCTTGATGCGTCTAATTCTTTCGGTCATCGGCGCAGTGATTTTGCTGGCCGTGTACCGGCTCATTAAGGGCCGCAGCATGCGCGCCTGAAGTTCAAGTTAACCTAAAGTTAGACGGGCACAATGCGACGGCAGAGGCACGCAAGCCTTAATCGCGCGGCTCGTTTTCTCATAACATGATCCACTGGGGAGGATAAAGAGATGACTGATACAACTGGTACTTCGATGGAACGCTCACGCAGAGTGACTGGCTTGTTCAAGGACAGAGAGAGCGCCGAGAGCGCCTATCGTTCTATGAGCACGCGCGGCTATGGCACGGACGATGTCAACTTGTTGATGTCCGACGACACGCGCAAGAAATATTTTTCCGACGACGCTAAACCCAGCGACCTCGACACGAAGGCGTGGGAGGGTGCGGGCAAGGGCGCGGCCATCGGCGGCACGGTCGGCGCGACGCTCGCCGCTATCGCGGCCATTGGTACGACGCTGGCCCTGCCCGGTATCGGACTGCTTATCGCCGGGCCGCTTGCGGCCGGCATCGCGGGCGCGGGCGCGGGCGGCTTGACGGGCGGCTTGGTCGGCGGCTTGATCGGCCACGGCATCCCCGAAGAGCACGCGAAAGAGTACGAGCGCGGCATCAAGGAAGGCGGCATCATGATGGGCGTCGAAACCCGCAACGACGAAGATGCGGACTATCTTGAGAACGAGTGGCGCAACCATCGCGGCGAGCACGTGTACCGGTAAAGCAAAGCGTTAGCCGCAGCGCTAACGCGCAACCGAGGAGAAAGCAGATGAGACGAACAGCAACTTTATTGGCCACGCTGGCTCTGACCGGCGCATTCGCGGCTTGCACTACGACGGACAACGTGAACACCAACACCACGGCCGTGAATACGAACGCGAACACGACCAACGCCGGCAGCCCGGCGCGCACCGGCGTCGTCGAGACGAACGCCAACATGCCGGCCAACGCGAACGGCAACACCGTCTCGTCGAACACGGCCGTGTTGACGAACGACAACGGCAACAAGAACACCGCCGGTGTCACGACGACGAACAGCAACGCGCACAACATGAACGCCAACAGCAACCATAACGCTAACGGCAACCACATGGGCGCGAAGAACGGCAACACCAAGCCCTAAAGTTGGCCACCGCCGGTTCAGGATTTAAACGAACAAGGCGCACGCGCATGT
>JANMAD010000023.1:0-3205 GCA_031359515.1 Acidobacteriota bacterium
CATCTTCGAGTGGTACTTCCGCGCGCCGGAAAGTGAAGCGACGCAGACGCGCGTCAAACAAACAATCGAGTTCAGCGACGAGATTCAGCTTGAGGACATAAAAATCTGCGAGACGGTGCAGCGCAATCTACGCTCGCGCACATACCGGCAAGGGCGTTACTCTGTGAAGCGCGAAAATGGCGTGCATCATTTTCATGGGTTGTTGCATGAATTTTTAGGCCGCACAACGTCTGACTAGATCGGTTAGTCTGCCGCAGACAAGATGAGCGAAGCATATCAGCACATAAAATTCACGATGGAAGAGCGCGTCGCGCGCATCGCGTTCGCGCGCCCGCCGTTGAATGTCTTCAACATCGCGTTGATGCGCGAGATTAAGGCGGCGCTCGATGAATGCGCGCACGCGCGCGAGTTGTGCGCGGTCGTGTTCGCGGCGGCGGGCGACATACGCGCCTTCAGCGCGGGCGTCGCGGTTGAAGAGCATGTGGCGGCGACGATCTATCAGATGCTCGAATCGTTCCACGCCATCTTTCGCGCGCTCGACGAGCTGGCGTTGCCGACGCTCGCGTTGGTAGACGGCGCGGCACTCGGCGGCGGTTGCGAACTTATCGCCGCGTGCGACATGGTCGTGGCGAGCGAACGTGCGCGGTTCGGGCAGCCGGAGATCAAGTTGGGTGTGTTCCCGCCGGTCGCGGCCATTCTGTTGCCGCGTGTGATCGGCGAGAAGCGTGCGCGTGAGCTGATACTGACGGGCGAGTTGATTGATGCGCCCGAAGCGTTGCGGCTGGGGCTGGTCAACTACGTCGTGCCGCACGCGCAAGCGGAGCAGAAACTGCAAGAGTTATTGCAGCGGCTGCGCGAGTTGTCCGTGCCCGCGTTGGAGTTGACGCGCCGTGCGCTCGACATGGGGCGTGGTTGGTCGTTGACCGAGTTGCTCGACCGCGTGGAGAATCTTTATCTGAACGAGTTGATGAAGACGGAGGACGCGCAAGAGGGCGTGCGCGCTTTCATGGAGAAGCGCAAGCCTGTGTGGCGCAATCGTTGAGCGCGAGGACAAGCATGGCAATTCACCGCAGAGACGCAAAGTTAACGCAGAGATACGCAGAGAAAAGATCAACTCTCTGCGCCCCTCTGCGCTTCCTCTGCGTCTCTGCGGTGAAAATCTCCGGCCCACAACGCACACTCATCACGCTAACGAAACGCGCCGCGCAATTAAGTTTGACGCTCACGCTCATTATCAACCTCAACGCACAGACGCCGCTGCCATCTCCTAGTCCAACGCCCGTGGCGCGCGTAACGGCCGCGCCGATTGGTGCGGCTGATCTCTTGACGCGCGCAACGATTGCCGTCTGCACCGAGCGCGAGCAAGACCCGCAGGGCAGCGCAGCGATTGACGAGATGCAAGCGCGCCCCTCTTTGCCGCTCTTGCACGCGGACGTAGCGGCCGGCGCAGCGCGGGCCGAGCGGCTGCTGCCGCTGGCGCGCACGCTCGCCAGCGAATCATTGCGTGCGCTCGCGCGCGACGAACACATCTCCGCCGCGACGCTTGAGCCGGCGCTCGCGCGTATCGCGGAGGTGCGCTACGTCAAGCCCGACGTGGAGTTGCGCGACAACGCTTCCGTCTTTTATCAAGACCCGCACACGATCCGGTTCGGCACGCTCTTTCTCGCGGGCTTGCGCTCGGACGAAGGCATGATCAGCGTGCTCGCGCACGAGTTGACGCACGTCGCCGACGGCCCGCGCTCTGCGCTCGCGCTGCTATTCCGCCGCGTGGCCAAGCGCGCAAACAATACCGCGGAATTCCGCGTCGCCGGTCATCGCGCTGAAGAGTTGACCTGCGATCTCGTCGGCGTGTTGGTGGCCCGCGCTTACGTCGCGCGCACGCCGGGGGTCGAGTCGCTGGCACGCCGTGCCGCCCGTGCCGTCGAGCACAACTGCGTCACACGCGACGAGACGGATCGCGCGCATCTTTCGCCGCGCCGCACGATGCGCGCCCTGCTCGCACTCGATGCGACGCTCACGCGCGCGGTCACGGGCGAGCAAGCAGTGACACGGCCACGTCCGCGTCCGCGCACCACCCGCCACGCCGCCTCGGCCGCGCACGCGACGCCCCGTTGACACGTCGGCGCGCATCTTCCTATCATCGCAAACCATCAACACATCAATGAGCAATGAAGGGCTAAAGATTGCGCTCCGTGCGCGCGGCTCGCGTGTGCGCGTGTGGCTTGCGCTCGCGTTGTGCATGAGCTTGCTCGGCGCGGCCGGTTGCCGGCAGATCGGAGAGCGGCTGAGCGTGCATCCGCGTGCGTTGCGCGACGTGCCGGCAGCGCGACTCGCGTTCCGCCTTGAGCCGGACGCGGACGCGACGACGCTGCCGCCAACACTGGCGGACATACCGGAAGAATCGCTCGCACCCGTCAAGCAAGACTTCGAGACGCGGCGCAAAGACGAGGCGTTATTGCGCACGGTCGCGTCGCCCGATGGGCAACGCGCGCTTGCGCTCTACGATCCGGGCGGCTTGCCCGCTGACGAGTTCAAACTCGACCTCTATGCGGCCGATGGCCGCTTCTTGCGCAACCTGATGCCGGAAAATTTATCGGGCGCGTTTCTCGCCACCGCCGCGTGGTCGCCTGATGGTCAATGGATCGCTTTCATCGCGCGCAAGACCGAAAAGCCGCAGCCGACGCCGACGCCGCCCAACGAGTTACCCACGCCGACAACCGCGCCCGGCACGGACAACACGAACGCCGCCACGATGCCGACCGTCCAGCCACTGCTGCCGCCCGTGCAGATGTTCGCGACCGAACAGGTCTATCTCTGCGACCGCGACGGCTTCAACCTGCGCCCGCTCACCACGCGCGCCGGGCTGATCTATTTCTCACTCGCATGGGCCCCCGACGGTCACGCGCTCGCCGCGCTCGCCTGCACGGAGGCCGAACTGGCCACGCGCATCAACGAGAACAAACTGCTCGCCGGTCGGCCGCGACTGATCGAGCGCGACGGGCGCGAACGTCTGCTGGATGATCAACTGATGGACGCCTTGCCCGTCTGGTCGCCTGATGCGACGAAACTCGCCGCCGCGTTCGCGACCGACGTGCTGATCTACGATGCGGCCGGCGACGCCCCGACCGGCGCGCGGCTCTCGTTGCATGATCCGCTGCTCGCGGCCTCTGCGAGCTACGACGCAAAGAAATCGGCGCAGGGCAGC
>JANMAD010000052.1:0-2344 GCA_031359515.1 Acidobacteriota bacterium
CGCATCAAGCCCCTGGATTGATCGCGGTGAGGAACTGATGGCGACATTCGTGCGCGGGGTACTACTGACGCTGATGGGCGCGACACTGGCGGCGCAGCCGTTCCCTCCCGGCTACGTGGATTTATTAGACGGCATCATTGATTACGCGCCCGCGCCCGACGCGCACGAAGCCGAGCACGGGCGCACCGCGCTCGAAGCCGATGGCGGCGAGCCGCTCACGCGCAAGTACAGCGCGGGCGAGCCTTTCTCCGCGTACGTCTTCCGCACCATCGCCGATCCGTTCGCGGGCCGCATCACGGTGATGAAGATCATCAGCGGCCACGTCAAACACGACGCGAACGCGCAGAACACCACGCGCGGCGTGGCTGAACGTTTGGGCGCGCTGCATTCCGTGCAGGGCAAACAACTCGACAAGGTGGACGAAGCGAACGCGGGCGACATCATCGCATGCGTCAAACTGCGCGAGACGCAGACGGGCGATACGCTCGCCGACCGGGCCGCGCCTATCGTCTATGATCCGGTGGAATATCCAGAGGCGGCGATCTCTTTCGCTATCGAGCCGAAGTCGCGGCAGGACGAAGAGAAGATCAGCGTCGCGCTGCACAAGATTCTGGAAGAAGACCGCAGCCTCGTCTTCACGCGCGACGGGCAGACGAAAGAGTTCATCCTCTCCGGCTCAGGCCAACTGCACGTCGAGACGGTGGTCGAGAAGTTGAAGAATCGTTATCACGTAGAGGTCGCCTTGCATCCGCCGAAAGTGCCCTACAAGGAGACGATCACGACGCGGGCAGAGGTGCAGGGGCGGCACAAGAAACAGACCGGCGGGCGCGGCCAGTTCGGCGACTGCAAGGTCGTCTTCGAGCCTTTGCCGCGCGGCGACGGCTTCAAGTTTGAGGACAAGATTTTCGGCGGCTCCGTGCCGCAACAGTTCCGCCCCGCGATTGAGAAAGGCATCGTCGAAGCGGCGGCGCACGGCGCGATTGCCGGCTACCCGCTCGTTGATTTCAAAGCCACGCTCGTGGACGGTTCATATCACTCGGTTGATTCCGATGAACATAGTTTCCGCGCCGCCGGGCGCAAGGCTTTCCGCGCCGCGATTGAGAAAGTAAAGCCGTCGCTCTTAGAACCGATGATGCACATCGAGGTGGTTGCGCCCGTCGAATGTAGCGGCGACATCATGGGCGATTTGAACTCGCGGCGCGGGCGCGTGCAAGGCATGGAGATGCGCGGCAAGAATCAGGTCATCAAAGCCCAAGCCCCGATGGCCGAGATGCTCGACTATCAATCGAAACTCAACTCCATCACCGGCGCACGCGGCTCCTACCACATGGAGTTCTCCCACTACGACCCCGTCCCCGGCCAGATCGCCCAGAAGATCGTCGAACAAGCACGCGCTGAAGGACGCATCAGAGCGGAAGAGGAAGAGTAAGCGGCCCGCCGAAGTTTCGGCTCTGGCTGATCAAGCATGGACAGAGGAAGATCGGTTGACGACGCAATTAACACAATCAACCACACCGGCCGTAGTGCTCAACCTGCGGCCGGTGATTGATCTGACGGACGCACAGTTTTATGCGCTCTGTCAGGCCAACCGCGACTTGCGTTTCGAGCGCACGGCGCAAGGAGACATTCTCATCATGTCACCCACCGGCGGGCAGACGGGGCGGCGCAACTTTCTCATCATCCAACAACTGGCCAACTGGACAGAGCAAAACGGCCACGGCATCGGCTTCGACTCGTCCACCGCGTTCAAACTGCCCAACGGCGCGACCCGCTCGCCCGATGCGGCGTGGATACAAAAGACGCGCTGGACAACACTCGCGCCGGAGCAGCAAGACAAATTCGTGCCGCTCTGCCCCGACTTCGTGCTTGAGTTGCGCTCATCCACCGACAGTCTCACAGAGTTGCAAGCCAAGCTGGATGAGTATCTCGCCAACGGCGCACAACTCGGCTGGCTAATTGACCCGCAAGCGCAGCGCATCTATGTTTATCGCCCCCAACTTCCGGTTGAAGAATTGGCTGCGCCCGAAACCGTCACAGGCGATCCGGTACTGCCGGGCTTCATCCTACACATGCAAGCAATCTGGTGAAGTTGAGGGCAGTAGCAAGAGTGAGCACTCGTACTCACTCTTGCTAACAACCGACGAACTCGTAAAAAGACCACCGGCGGTATTTTGCTCTCATAGCCGGCAATTCTTGCTTGCACGCTAAGTAGAACCGAAAAAGTTCTTTGACAAAGTTATAATGCAGTCATCGCTTCAGTGTTACTAAGGGGAAGAGATGACTTACTCCATTCTCAGCCGCAGAGAGCGCGCGAAGCTGCAAGACTTGATTGCACATTCGCACG
>JANMAD010000061.1:0-11988 GCA_031359515.1 Acidobacteriota bacterium
ACGCCCGGTACGGTCGCGCTCGACAAGAAGCAAACGCGCATGTCGCCGGCCGAAGTTTTACGTGAGCGCGCGAAGGACGACAATCCGGGTCTCTTCGGTTTCCTGCACACAACCGACAAGCGTTGGACGGTGATCTGGAACGAGCAGAACCCGGAGGCGCGCTTCAAGATGGTGACGGGGCAAGAAGTTGCTTCGGCCGCCGCGACCGACAAGCGCGATTGGTGGCAGACCGAGCCGCGTTGCACCGTCAACGAGGGGCCGATCCCCGTGCAGTGTCGCTCGGCTTCGTGCGGCACATGCTGGGTCGGCGTGCTCGGCGGCGCGGAGAAACTCTCGGATGTGGCACAACGCGAGCGCAAGGCGATGCAACTCTTCGGCTATGTGGACACCGATGCGCCCAAGCCGATCATACGGCTCTCCTGTCAGGCGCAGGGCGCGGGCGCGGTCTCCATCGTCATCCCGCCGTGGAACGGCGTCTTCGGCAAACACGTGCGCGCACAGGCTGAGCAGGCCGAACAGAGCGCGCCGGTGGAAGCGGGCGCGGCCAACTAGAAGGGCACGCGTTGAATCGATCATGGCAAAGGTAGAGACAAACGCTGCGCCCCTCACGCAACAACCACCGCCGCTTGTGCGCGACGCACGCGGCGCAGTCGCGACCAATGCGCTGGCTGATGTGATCGAATGGTTTCTTGATCACGACCGGCGGGTGAACATGATCCGCCATCCGAAAATCGAAGCGATCTTTCAATGGAAACAAGCGGCGGAGCGCGACGCGGGTGCAGAGGTTTATAAATTTGACAGCGCGGAAGACAGGCTCGCCGTCGGCATCGTGCAGGCGTTGGGCGCGCACGCGGACGAGCGCGCCTTGCACGAGTGGATCAGTCAATTGCTGAACGCGCTCGAAGAAGCCACGCGCATGAATGAAGAGATCGCGCAGGCTTATCAACTCGACGCGGGCGCGGAGTCCACCGTCGCTGAAGCGGCGCAGATTCCGACCGAGCGCGGGCGGGGCGTTTACTTGACCTGTTGCTGGCTCGAAGCCCTCTGCACCGCCGAACTACGCGTGCTGGGCTGGGTCTATCAAGAGCTTTACGGTCGCGCTTTTCAACCGGATAATTTTTAATCGTTACCCTCGCAGAGGTTTGTGCTTATGCCCGAAAGACCGACTTATACCAACAATTCGCAGACCGTCGTGGTGGCGGCTGACGAATTCACCTTCGAGACTGTCGAACAGGAGAACGGCCAGGCCACCGTCGTGCGCTTTCCCCTGAACAATCCGCACGTGCGCCCCGGCGATGTGTTACTCGTCCTCGACGGCACGGACATACACTTCCACGGCATGATCGGCATCATCAACGAAGACGGCTCGGCCATCGCCACCGACCGACGCGGCTCGCTCTTGCCCGCGACGGTGCAGTAAGGGATGAAGGATGAAGGATGAGGGATGAATAAGCAGTTGTTCTTTTCATCCCTCATCCCTCATCCTTCATCCTTCATCTTTCATCGCATCCACTGCGCGCGGTTGTCATAGTAGACAGGTGAGCCGGTTGGATGCGTCTGCTTCCACTCCTTGTAGCGCGCGAGCAGGCGTTCGTAGCGCGCATCCGATGAGTTGAGCGCGCGGTGCGGAATCTCTTGCAGGTAGCGTTCGACGCGCCACACATTGCGTCGCGCGAACCGCCAATCGTAATTCCCCAACTCGTATAAATTGCCGAGACCATAGCCGGTGATGCGCCCGGTGAGATCGACGTACGGATCGAAATAGCTCCACGCGAGTTGGCGCAAATTGCGGAAGAGGGGCCGGCGGCCATGCAAGCCCCGGTCGCGCGAGCGCGCGATTGCGCCCCACAAGCCCCGTCGTTGAAACACGAACACGACGTGATCGAGTTTGTCCTGCGATTCCAGACTCAACAGCAACGGCGGATAGCCGTGCTGTTCAAGGATGACGGCCGCCGCCAGCGCGGCTTCGAGGCAGTGTGCCTCATTGTGCCGCAACACCGCGCGGAACGGGCGTAGCGTCGCGCCGCATGGCTCGCGGTTGTAAGGTAGCGCCGTCAGGAAACGCTGCACTTGCGCCGGCGTCCGGTGCGTCTCGACGATCCGCCGCTCGCGGCGCGTGAAGGCTGCGCGCTCAGGTTTCGTGCTGATCATGCGTCGTCATTTTACCGCGCTTTTGCTTCTACCTACCGCTTTTTGCCCGTTGCCTTTCGTGCTTGTTAACGCTAAAGTGCCCCGCCAGCAATGTCAGTTGCACGACTCGCCGTTTATTAACCCACGATACTGTTTAAGGAGTCCGAACGTTACATGTCAACCACACTCCCTCTCTCCGGCGCAGCCGGCGCGGCGGCCGAGTTGCCGCTCTATCAGAATCTCGATGCGACGCAGATCGCGCAGTTGAATGAATTGCTTGAAGACGTGTCGTACCGCGCGGGCGAGACGATCTTTCATCAGCACGATCCGGGCGACGCCGCCTATATCATCCGTACCGGCGCGGTGCGCATCTGGACGCACGATGAAGACGCGAAAGAGGTGACGCTGGCGAAACTCGGCCCCGGCGATTTCTTCGGCGAGTTGGCCGCACTCGACGGCGGCCCGCGCTCCGCCAGCGCCTCCGCCGACGAGGACGCCACGCTGGGCCGCTTGAGCAAAGCGCGGATGCACCAGTTTCTGCTGGCGCAACCATCGGCCGCGCTCGTCATGATTCAGGAGATCGGGCGGCGGCTGCGCCAGACCAACAAACTCGTCTCGCAACGCATCACGCGCAACATCAACGACGAGATGGACGAGCAGATGACCTTCGGGCAGCGGATCGCGGACAAGGTCGCGTCCTTCGGCGGCTCGTGGCCGTTCATCTTCCTCTTCGGCGGCATCCTGCTCACCTGGATCGTGGTCAATTTGATCCTCGTCTGGCGGCATAGTGGTTATCCCTTTAACAGTGAAGGCTCGTTCGATCCTTATCCCTTCATCGCGCTGAACCTCATCTTGTCAATGACGGCGGCGTTCCAAGCGCCAATCATCATGATGTCGCAGAATCGCTCCGGCGAGAAGGATCGCCTCGCCGCCGAGAACGACTTCCGCGTCAATCTCAAAAGCGAGTTGATGCTTGAAGAGTTGACGCGCCGGATGGAGCGTTTGCAAAACGATCAGGTGGAAGAGTTGCTGCTCTTGGCCCGCACGCTGAAAGAACTAGGCGCGTCTCAGCCCCCACCCGCCAGCGACGGGGCAGGCGGCGCGACTTGATTCCCGCCCGCCGAATGATGTATGAAATCTCTTTAACGCGCACATAAAAACTTCTAACATTGTCCGCACCGGTAGCGTTAATCAAGGGCCGGCGCGGACTCCGACACTCGCAAGAGTACAAAATGGCAGACGGGCGCTAGGCAGTTGCCCGCGCGTCGCTAACACTAGCAGGGATAATTTTCGTGAGCAGAACCAAACGCAACACGGGCGCGCTGCCGCAGCAACGCACGAACGCCGAGCAGGAGGCGCATGCGGCCGCCGAACGACTCAAAATGCAAGTGGAGACGGCGCTCGCCGCCATGCCCCTACGCGCCCCCGAAGCGGCGGACGACCTTGAAGATTACGCCGACCGGATCGAGCGCATCGCGCGCGATCTCTCGGTCGCCTTACGCGAATTGGCGCGGCAACGCCGCAGGACAGGTGATGAGTGAAGACAGCAGAGGTTAGAGGTCAGAGGTCAGAGGTCAGAGGTCAGTAAAAGCTGTATAGCTCTACTAACCTCTGACCTCTGACCTCTAACCTCTCCTCTAAGGAGAAGCATATGGCAGCATCGGTGTTGACGAAAGAAGACGGCGGCACGCAGGACAGAGGCCACCGGCGCAGTGAACAGGGACTTGCGGCGCACGGCATCACGCAGGCGTCCAACGTCTATTGGAATCTGACCGCGCCGGAACTCTACGAAGAGATCGCGCGCCGCCACGAGGGTGCCTTCTCCGCGCACGGCGCGCTGCTTGTGGACACGGGCGAGCATACGGGCCGTGCCGCCAAAGACAAAGCCATCGTGCGCGACACAGAGAGCGCGGACAAAGTCTTCTGGGGCGAAGTCAACAAAGAGTTTACTACCGAGAAGTTCAACGCCTTGCGCGACCGCATGATGGCGCACACCGCCGGGCGCGACCTCTTCGTGCAAGACACCTATGCCGGTGCAGACTCGACCTATCAACTGCCCGTCCGCATCATCACCGAACTTGCGTGGCATTCGCTCTTCGCGCGCACGATGTTCATCAACAAACAGGACGACACGCAGAACTTCAAAGCGGAGTTCACCGTCATCAACATTCCGAGTTTCAAAGCCGACCCGGCCACCGACGGCACGCGCTCGCCCACGTTCATCCTGATGGACTTCACGCAACGGCTCGTCCTGATCGGCGGCACATCTTACGCGGGCGAGACGAAGAAGAGTGTCTTCACGATCTTAAATTATCTATTGCCGCAACGCGGCGTCATGTCCATGCACTGCTCCGCAAACGTCGGCGACGCGGGCGACGTGGCCATCTTCTTCGGTCTCTCCGGCACAGGCAAGACTACTCTGAGTGCCGACCCTGAACGGCAACTCATCGGCGACGACGAGCATGGTTGGTCGCCCGATGGCGTGTTCAACTTCGAGGGCGGCTGCTACGCGAAAGTGATCAAGCTCTCGCCCGAAGCCGAGCCGGACATCTATCGCACCACGCGCATGTTCGGCACGGTGATGGAGAACGTCGTCTATGATCCCGCGACGCGCATCCCCGATCTCGACGACGCCTCGAAGACCGAGAACACGCGCGCCGCTTATCCGCTCACGAGTATCCCGAACATCATGCCCGCCGGCCACGCCGGCCATCCGCGCAACATCATCATGCTGACGGCCGACGCCTTCGGCGTGCTGCCGCCGGTGGCGCGGCTCACGCCCGAACAGGCGATGTATCACTTCCTCTCCGGCTACACCGCGAAGGTTGCGGGCACAGAGCGCGGCGTCACCGAACCCGAAGCTACCTTCTCCACCTGCTTCGGCGCGCCCTTCATGGTCTTGCATCCCGGCGTCTACGCAGACCTCTTGGGCAAACGCATGAGCGAGCACAACGCCGTCTGCTGGCTCGTCAACACCGGCTGGTCGGGCGGACCCTACGGCACAGGTCAACGCATGAAGATCGCGCACACGCGCGCCATGATCCGCGCCATCCTAAACGGCTCGCTCGCCGACATCGAGACGCAACCCGATCCCGTCTTCGGCGTCGGCGTGCCCGTCTCCTGTCCCGGCGTGCCGGCGGAGGTGCTAACGCCGCGCAATACGTGGCCGGACACTGAAGCCTACGACCGCAAGGCGAAAGAGTTGGCCCAACGCTTCAACACGAACTTCAAGAAGTACGAGTCGGGCGTCTCCGCAGCCGTCCGCGCCGTCGCGCCGAAAGCGGACTGAGAACTAAACCGAAGTCTGCACTTGAGCGGGAGGCGCGGGCGGCTGCGCCTCCTTATTTATGCGGCGAAGCGCATTAGTCGTCATTCTATTATGAGATAAACCGAGAGGATACGAAGTTTGTCATCCACTCTAACTATCTCAACGTGGAGCATACCCACATTGGCGCAGATGAGCCGTGTGCCTTTCGGGTAGCCGTAGAATTCATCACTGAGCATGCGCGCATGCTCGAACATCTCGATCTTATTCGGGTCAAAACTTGCCCCGTCATCACTCTCAGATTCAACGCCGTCGCTCACGGCCTCTCTTTCAAAGCTGATAGGGTGCGCCGCCAAGTGTTCGTGCAGTATTTTGGCAAGTTGCTCGCACAGTTCAGTGTAGTGGCACAACTGTGCCGTGTTCTCGATCCTGTGCGCGTCGTCGGCATCTTGCTTGTCGTCGTTGCCAGCGTCACCTAGCTCGTTGGTTGCGGGTACGTTCTGCTTGCTCTCCTCTTCCTCGTCCACCGCCCACGCGCGCAGCAATGGATCGGACAGCACTAACTCTAATGCTGCCGGTGGCAATATCTCTGCCAATTTTGGCTCTTGTTGGTCGCCCCGCTCACGATGTTTCCGCATAGCGTCTGCGCCGAGCGGGAAGAGCATGTGCAGCACGTTTGTGCTGGCGACGTAGAACTGCTGTAGGTCGCTCGCTGCCGGCGGCGCGGACGTGTCCTTCCAATCAATCAACGTGAAGGGCAAAGTGTCCGCATGCTGGCCTAGGCGAGTTGCGAAGTCGGGCACGAAATAATCCTTGATGAGCGGGGCGATGTCGTTAGTCTCGACAAACTTTTTGTTGAACTGCTCGACAAGCTCGCGCGCCTCCCGTTGCTCCGCTGCTGTGATGCAGTCATTCTCAGCGGCCGACTGAGCGCGCATTGGCATGACAGCACTCATGCTTAGTATGACTGCGAGCAAGCAAACGATAATTCTGCCCAATCTCATTTTGCTCATCTCAATTCACCTTTCTAACTCAAAATCTGTAGCTGAAGCCGACACTCAACTGAAAGTTGTGCGTCGTGCTGCCCGTCGTAATCGCGGGAGTGAAGAAGCCTCTCGTCGTCTGCCGCTCGCGCACGATGGTGTCGCCCGCGTCGAGGCGGATAATGGTGCGCGCTGACGGGTAGAGCTCGACTACGCCGCCCGTGTCGAGCGCGAAGTTGTGGTGCTCGGGCCGACAGGAGGTGAAACCCGCGCCGCGGCTACAGTCGAAGCCGGTGGTGAACTCGCCGATGAACATCACGCCGGGGCGAGCTTTGACGAAGAGACCCGCGTGCTTTGCGCGCACGCCGGCCTTGATGCCGACGAACGCCTGCCCCTTCTGCCCCTCCTGACTGTTGCCGAGATGTGTTTCGGGGAAGAAATTGGCCTCCGCATCAAGTGCGAAGTGCTGATTGAAGTTGTAGCCCAGGCGTCCACCGAGGCCGTTGACCGTCGCATCGAAGCTCTCAAGTCTGACGGCCGTGTACAGCCCGCCAAGTTCGAACTTGTGCTCATCAGTCTGCGCCTGCGCATGGATCAGACCGCCAACCGATAACAACAGGGCAAGGCTGGCGAGGAAATATTTTCCGTGCATATTCATCTCCGACAAATCGAGAATTGCTGACGCCGGGATGAAGTAGCAACGAACATGCCGCGCGTGTTTGGCGGTAAAGCGCAGCGGCGCGGGCGCGCGTCTGTGGGCTGCGGTGTCGTGCTGCGCTGTCACCTGACGGAAAATCGCGGCGGCCCTTTGCAGCGATAGCTGGGGGTTGTTGTACGCAGAACTTTTGCCTTTTTAACTTGACCGCCAAGCCTTGCTCGCGTAGAAGATGGCTGGGCCGCGCGTCGTCGTTTTATTACCTGCCGGACAACGCGCCGGACATATCCCCGACCAAGACCGCGATGAAGAGAAAAACAGCAAAGCGGAAGCACGCCCAAGCGCAACGCTCGCCCGCCGCCGACGCTGCGCCGCACGAGAGCGCGGCCGCGTTGCGCACGGTGGTCGAGACGGTGCGCAGCGTCATGCGCGCGGACACGGCAAGCGTGGCCAGTTTCTCTCTGGCCGAACATACAGTCACGTGGAAAGCGTTGAGCGGCTTCAGTGCGCAGGCGGCGCACGAGCTAGTCATGCCGCTCAACGGTGCGATGGCCGAGCAGGCCGCCGCCACCGAAGAGTTACTGATCCTCGCTGGCATTGGACAGCGCGCCGAGCTACCGGCCGATGAGTTCCCCTTGCACAGCGCGGAGGGCGTGCGCGACGTGGCGATTGCGCCGTTGCGTGTGCGGGGCGAGACGTTGGGTGCGCTCGTGGTCGGCTATCGCGCCGCGCATAGTTTTATTCTGGCCGAGCGGCAGACCCTCAAAGGTTTGGCCGAGATGGCTGCGCTGGCGCTCGACAACACGCGGCTGCTCGAAATCGTCAGCGCGAGCAAGCGGCTCTGGGAACAGACCTTCGACGCCATCCCCGACGGCATCATCGTCCACGATGCCGCGCGCCATATCGTGCGCTGCAATGCGACGGCCGCCGATGCGTTGAACTTATAACAGCCGAGCGCGGCCATCGGCATGTCGTGCGCCGAAGCGTTCGCGCGTCTGTTCGGCGAGCGCGCCGCCGCTTATCACATGAATCAAGCGCCGGGCGCGGCTACGTCGTTCGAGATACAGGCCGAAGATCGGCGGCGCTACTTGGTTGCGGTCGCGCCGCTCGATACTCTGGCCGCGGGCGCGGGCGGCGCGGGTTGGAGCGTGATCACTTGGAGCGACGTGACGGAATTGTCGGAGATGCAGGAGCAACTCGCGCGCTCGCGCAGGCTGGCGACGGTGGGGCAACTCGCCGCCGGGGTCGCGCACGAGATCAACAACCCGCTCGCCGCCGTCACGACCTGCGCCGAGGCGACGCTGCGCGACCTGCGTCAAGCAGAGGCAGCGGTGCAAGCGTTCGCCGCCGAGCGCAACTGGAATTTTTATCTCGAAGAGATCGTGCGGCAGGCGTTGCGTTGCAAAGCGATCACGCGCGGCTTGCTCGATCTCTCGCGCCAACGCCGCGCCCGGCGCGCCGCGTGCGACTTGAACGCGCTCGTCGCCCGCTCCGTCGTGCTACACGCGCAGAGCGCGGCCGAGCGTAGATCGAGGTCGAAACAGAACTCGATGCAGCGGTCGGCGCAGTCGCAACCGATGAAGCGATGGTGCGCCAAGTAATCGACAATCTGTTGACGAATGCGCTCGACGCGGCCGGCCGCGGCGGCCGTGTCACGGTCGCGACCGCGCCGCACGGCGAGCATGTGCGGGTCGAAGTCGCCGACACCGGCAACGGCATTGCGCCCGAATTGTTGGCGCGTATCTTCGATCCGTTCTTCACGACGAAAGAGGCGGGACAAGGATCGGGCTTGGGTCTCGCCATCTCGACCACGCTCGCCGAAGCGTTGGGCGGCGCGTTGACGGTGGAATCGAAACTCGGCGCGGGCAGCCGCTTCCGGCTCTGGCTACCGAGACGCGCGCCGGAAGAAAGGGATGAGGCATGAGGAAGACGCGCGTGCTTGTCGTGGACGACGATCAGTTGTTGCGGCAACTCGTGACTGATCAACTGTCGCGCTCAGGCTTCGAGGCGGCGGCGGCCGCGTCGGGCGAAGAGGCGTTGGCGACGTTGCAGGCGAGCGACTACGACGTGGTGTTGCTCGACATACGCATGACGGGCATGTCGGGGCTGGATGCGTTGCGCGAGATCAGACAACTCGACGATCCGCCCGAAGTGATCATGCTGACCGCCGACACTTCGCTCGGCACGGGACTCGAAGCGATGCGCTACGGCGCTTATGATTATTTGACGAAGCCCGCGACGCTCGACGAGATGGAAGCGTTGATTCGCAAGGCGGACGAGAAGCGGCGACTCGTGCGGCAGAACGCGGGTCTGCGCGCCGCCGTGCGTGCGCCGCAGACGGAAGACGCGCTGCCCGCGCTCGTCTATGCGAGCAACGCATTGCGCGGCGTCATCACTTTAGCCGAGACGGCCGCGCCACTCGATTCGACCGTCATCATCACCGGCGAATCGGGCACGGGCAAGGACGTGCTAGCGCGCTTCATTCATCAGAAGGGCGCGCGGGCCGACGCGCCGATGATCACGATCAATTGCGGCGCGCTGCCTGAAGCATTGTTCGAGTCGGAATTTTTCGGGCACGAGCGAGGCGCATTCACCGGCGCGGCCGCGATGAAGCGCGGACTGATCGAAGCTGCCGACGGCTCGACGCTCTTCCTCGACGAAGTGGGCGAGTTGCCCGCGTCCGCGCAGGTCAAGCTCTTGCACCTGTTGGAGCAGGGTCGCTATCGCCGCGTCGGTTCGACGCGCGACCGGGCGGCGGACGTGCGTATCATCGCGGCGACCAATCGCAACCTCGCGCAAGAGGTACAACAGCAACGCTTCCGCGCCGATCTCTTTTATCGCTTGAACGTCATCTCGCTGCACATCCCGCCCTTGCGCGAGCGGCGCGAAGACATCCCTGTCCTCGTCGCCCACTTCCTCGCGCTCTATCGCACGCGCTTCAACCGGCCCGCGCTCGCGCTCACCCCTGAAGCACAGCAGCACCTCAACGACTACGACTGGCCCGGCAACGTGCGTGAGTTGCGCAACACATTGGAGCGCGCCGTTGCGCTGACGAACAGCGACACGCTCGCGGTCGAACAACTGCTCTTACCCGGCAACGGAGGAATGACTATGCCGGCAAGCGCACCGCCGCACGCGGCCACAAACGCGCCGGTGACGCTCGACGCACTTGAACGCCAACACATCCTGCGCATACTCGCCGACGCCGGCAACAACCGCGAGCGCGCCGCCGCCATCCTCGGCATCTCCGCGCGCACGCTCTATCGTAAGTTGCGCGAGTACGAGATCGAGCAGCGATAAAATCCGGTGCGCAGGCTAGGTGTGTATAGAAGTTATTTCGCCGCGCGCTCCTTCCTCAAGCCCCCGCAACGTCACTGACAATTTGTCTGTACGCCTGACAGAATGGCAGCCTGCCTTGTCAGTCGCGGCGCGCAGCCTAACTACTTTCCCGCCCGCGCCTCGGACATTCAACGATTTCGCCCGCTAATCTGCATAACCTATCCGTGCTGCGTTTGTGGTACGCCGCTTGTTAAGTCATTGCTGGACGAGCCTGCCGGGTGGCATTCCTGCCGGGGATTTAACGAGCACAAACGAGATGGCACGGGTGATGATTTGCGATGACGATCAGGAGTTGGCGGCCCAGTTGGTCGCCGCACTCGAAGAGGCCGGGCATGAAGCCGAGACCTGCGGGCACACGATGGATGTGTTGCGCGGGGCCGCCGCCGGTTACTTCGATCTGATCGCCCTCGGTCTCGACATGGCCGGCTTCGGCCGCGCCGGGGCAGTGGAAGCCCTGCGCGAGATCGCACCGCGCGTGCCCATCATCGGTTTGCACGAGCGGCCCGGCGAGATCATGCACGCCGCCACCCAAGAGGCGCGCTTCGCCGCCGTCCTGCCGCGCTCGGCCGCCGTCAAGAATTTTATGTACGCAGTTGCGTGCGCGCTCAACGAGTCGGGCGCACAGCGCACAGGTCAGCGACAGACCTCGCCCACTACCAGCCGACGCCGCGCTATCAGTTAAGACTTATACCCATTACATCACCACGGCCGCGCCGGCGGTCGTCATCGCTTTCGGAAGCGAAGGAGAAACGTCATGACGAAGTTGAGAAGCAAAGTTCGCATGTTGCCGTTCGCCCTAATCGCCCTGCTCGCAGTGGGCGGCGTGGGCGTGTTCGCGCAACGCAATTATCTGGTGCGCGAAGCGGGCCGCCCCGAAGTGAAGATCGCGCTCGCGGGCGCGGTCGAGCGCGCAGGTCAGCGCGTCGCGCTCGACAAGGCGAGCGAAGTGCGCCCCGGCGAAGTGCTCGCTTGGACGATCACGTCCGAGAACGAAGGCTCGGGCGCGGCCCGCGACTTCAAAGCCGTCGGGCAGATTCCGCAAGGCACGATGCTCGTCGCGGGCAGCACCACGGCCGACGGCACGGCCAGCGTGACGTACAGCATCGATCACGGCAAGACGTTCGCGGCGCAGCCCATGATTGATGAGCGGCAAGCCGACGGCACGGTGCAGCGCGTGCCCGCGCCGGTCTCGCTCTACACGCAGGTGCGCTACGAGTGGGCGGACGCGCTCGCGGCCGGTAGCAAACTGACGGCCACCTACAAGGTGCGCGTCAAATAACTCACCCGCCTACCGGCCCGCCACCACAGACACTTCCCTCCGCCGCGGCCGCCAACCCCCAGACACTTTTTGATGAGGACGAAGATGAAAACTTTATTGCAAACACGCATCACGGCCGGCGCGCTGCGCACGCTTGTTGTGCTGGTGGCGCTCCTCTGCGCGACCGGCTTGCAGCCCGCGCAGGCCCAGCAGACCGCCGCCGGCACAGACATCTTAAACACGGCGACCGCCACCTACACCGACGGTCAGCCCGGTAGCCCGACTTATAACGCGACCTCGCCGACCGTGACCGTCACCGTCGCGCGTGTCGCCGGTCTGGCCATTACGCCGGACAACG
>JANMAD010000092.1:0-1810 GCA_031359515.1 Acidobacteriota bacterium
GTACGCGGGCGCGCCACGCGTGGTCGTGAGTTTGTGGAGCGTGAACGACGCGGCGACGGCCGAGTTGATGACGCGCTTCTATCGCGGGATGCTGGTGGACAAGCTCAGGCCCGCGCAGGCGCTCCAAGCGGCGCAGGTCTCGATGCTAAATGACAAGCGGTTCGCCGCGCCATTCTACTGGGCGGCGTTCACGTTGCAAGGCGAGTGGCGCTAAAGCGAGACTTATGAGTTTGGGACACAACCCGGATATTATCCACGAACCCACACGAACAAATACGAAGCAAGGCCAGCGAGTTTCGTGTTTTGTTTCGTGTGGGTTCGTGGATTAGCTTTTTGCTTCTGTGCCAATCTCGTAAGGACTGATTCAGGACTGATCTGCGCCAAGCTTGATCGTGTAGAATTGCTTCGGCCTGCTTGTGCCTGAAACTAAATGAACCTGCTGACAGCCCAACGCGCGGGCGACCTTGTCGCGCGCCTGCACGACCGCCGCATCGTCGTCTATGGCGACGTGATGCTCGACGAGTTTGTCTGGGGCGACGTGACGCGCATCTCGCCGGAAGCGCCCGTGCCCATCGTGGAAGTGAAGCGCGAGTCGGTGCGGCTTGGCGGCGCGGCGAACGTGCTGGCCAATCTCGTCGCGCTCGGCGCGCGGGCGCATCTGGTCGGTGTGGTCGGACGTGATCGCGCGGCGGAGTTATTCCACGCGCAACTGCGCGAGGTGGGCGCTGGCGGGCACGGCACGGGCACGCTCATCACTGACGAGGCGCGCCCGACGACGCTGAAGACACGCATCATCGCGCACAACCAACCGGTCGTGCGCGCCGACCGCGAGTTGCGCACGCCTGTCGCTGCACAAATCGAAGATCAGTTAATCGCGGCGCTCAAGGCAGCGCTCAATGGGGCCGCCGCGCTCATCGTTTCCGACTACGATAAGGGCGGGGTCACGCCGCGCGTGCTAGAGGAAATTTTGCCGCGTGCGCTGGCCGCCGGTCTGCCTGTGCTGGTCGATCCGAAAATCCGCAACTTCGCTGCGTATCGGCCCGCCACGCTCGTCACGCCAAATCATCACGAGGCGTTGCGTCTGACGAACAGCGAGGACGACACCGACGCCGGCATGGCGCAGGCCGCGACGCTCTTGCGCGCACGTGTCGGTTGCCAAGCGGTGCTGATCACGCGCGGCGAGCGCGGCATGACGTTGCTTGAAGGCGACGGCCCGCCGGTCTATGTGGCGACGGTGGCGCGCGAGGTCTATGACGTGACGGGCGCTGGCGACACAGTGATCGCCACGCTTGCCGCCGCGCTCGCCGCCGGGGCGACGCTCACGGAGGCAGCCATGCTCGCTAACCACGCCGCCGGCGTCGTCGTCGGCAAACTCGGCACGGCCACAGCCAGCGCCGCCGAGTTAATCAGTTCATTTCAGGGTTGAAGAATAAGCGAGGGCGGGCGCGCCGCAAGTTAACCCGGCGGCCAGTTCATCGCCCGCCCGCCGAGGACGTGCAGGTGCAAGTGCATGACGGACTGGCCCACGCCCGCGCCCGTGTTGATGACGGAGCGGAAACCGCTCTCGCTTAAACCTTCATCGTTGGCGACGCGCGCCGCGACGCGCAGTAGGTGGCCGAGGATGGCCTCGTCGCCGCGCCCCGCGTCGTCGAGCGATTCGATGTGCTCGCGCGGGATGAGCAGCACGTGGACGGGCGCTTGCGGGTTGATGTCGCGGAAGGCGAGACAACGGTCGTCTTGAAAAATAATATCGGCGCGCACCTCGCCCGACACGACGCGACAGAAGATGCAATCTTGTTCAGTCATAATG
>JANMAD010000106.1:0-7621 GCA_031359515.1 Acidobacteriota bacterium
ACGCTTGCGGCTAATCACGGCATCTGCTTCATGGGCATAACAAAGGTCGGCGCATTTGATATTGACCACGAGACCGCGCAGCGATTCCTGCATGGAGTTAATCCCAACGGACGACCAAACAGTGACGTGCTACGCCCGTTCCGTAACGGCAGTGATTTAGTGCGCGTTAATTCGCATCGGTGGATTGTTGATTTTGGTGTCAACACACCGATGGAAGAGGCCGCGCTGTATGAAGCATCCTTTGAATATCTTGTGCAACACGTTCAAGTGGAACGACAGAATAATGCGAGGGAATCATACAGAAAAAGATGGTGGATTCACGCTGAGGCTCGTCCAGCATTTCGTAAGGCAGTTGAAAGCCACACGCGTTACATCGCAACGCCGCGCGTGTCGAAGTATCGCGTGTTCGTTTGGCTCGACACAGTGATCTTGCCTGACTCAAAGGTCATCGCTATTGCCCTCAGCGACGACTTCAGTTTCGGCGTGCTGCAATCGCGCCTACATGAAACATGGACGCTCGCAACTTGCGGCTGGCATGGCATCGGCAATGACGCGACGTACAATCCTAAAGAGTGCTTCGAGACGTTTCCCTTCCCTGACGCTACGCCCGCGCAACAAGCTGAGATTGCGGAGGCGGCGCGCGAGCTTGACGCACTGCGCCAGCGTTGGCTCAACCCGCCCGAATGGACTAGCACGGAAACGCTCACCTTCCCCGGCACGACGCACGGGCCGTGGGCGCGCTACGTCCACGACGCGGACGAGCGCGGCACGGGCACGGTACGCTATCCGCGTCTCGTCCCGCGCGACGCGGACGCCGCCGCGCAACTCGCCCGCCGCACCTTAACCAACCTTTACAACCAACGCCCCACGTGGCTCGACCTCGCCCACCGCAAACTCGACACGGCCGTCGCCGCCGCCTACGACTGGCCGCCCGACCTCACCGCCGCCGACATCCTCGCGCGCCTGCTCACACTCAATCAGCAACGCGCCGCTTAGAGCGGAAGTACCGCCTGCTGCAAGCGGGCGGGTCGTAGTGACGTAAGCACCCGCCCGCTTGCAGCAGGCGGTACTGACAGGAGGCACACAAGCCAGCGGCCGGTTCACGCTGCGATCTTTTGCTTGCTCTCTGCGCACGCGGGCGCGTAAGCTATGCGCCGTCTCAAGCAGCATCGCCCGCTCACGGTCTCACCGACCGCACGCGCGCAAAATATGTACTCAACCGCAATGCTCCGCGCAACGCAGACACAGACCCGCCGCCACGTTATCCGCGCGCTGCTCATCATCGCGTGCGCGCTCGCGCCGCTTACATACACGTCCGCGCAGACGCCCGCGAAAGAGCCGAAGGACACGGGCGTGATCGCGGGCCGCATCACGCGCGAAGGGCACGCGGTGGCGGACGTGTTGGTTACGCTTATGCCGGGCGATTGGTCGGCGCAACAGAAGCCCGTGGCCAAGACGACGAGTGATGCGGACGGGCGTTACCGTCTGGCGAACGTGCCGCCCGGTCGTTACTACTTGAACCCCTTCGCGCCCGCCTACGTCGTCTCCGACATAAACCCCGCCGACTGGCGGCCCGGCCGCATGCTCAACGTCGCGGCGGGCGACAAGCTCGAAGGTCTCGACTTCACGCTCACGCGCGGCGGCGTCATCACGGGCCGCGTGACGAACGCCGACGGCAAGCCGGTGGTCGAGACGATGGTGCGCGTCATGGCGGCGGATGAGGCCGACCGCAAGAAGCCGCAATATAGCGTCGCCAAGTTTGCGTTCCAGACGGATGATCGTGGCGTCTATCGCCTCTATGGTTTGAGCGTCGGCCGCTATCTCGTCTATATCGGCGAGTCGCCGGAGGACGGCATGGTGCGCGTGGGCGGCGCAGGCTCTTACCCGCGCACCTTCTACGGCAACACGAGCGACATAGCGCAGGCCAAACCCGTCGAGGTCACGACCGGCGAAGAAGCGACCGCGATTGACATCGTCGTTGGCAAGCCGGCGCAGAGTTATGCGGTCGCGGGTCGCGTGGTGGACGAGCGCGGCCAGCCGGTCACGGGCGCGAGCATCGTCTATGGGCCGATAAATGCGGAGGGTCGTTTCGTCGGCAGTTTCGGCGCGGACGGCAGCAAGACGAACGAGCGCGGCGAGTTTCGCCTGCGCGGTCTCTCACCCAATCGCTACGGGCTGTGGGCGATGGAGGGGCAAGCCTTCGGCGGCGAGCAGAGCGCGAACTACAGCAGCGCGGCCGCCGTCGAGATCATCGAGCAAGACGTGAGCGGGATCGAGATCAAACTCACGCGCGGCGCGACCTTGAGTGGCATCGTCACGGTCGAAGGCACGACGAACCCAACGGTGCTGGCCAAGCTGGCCGAGTTGCGTCTGGGCGCGAACACGCGCGGGCAGACGGGGCTTGCGCCGCCGGCCTTTGGCAATGCCAAGGTCAACGCGGACGGCACTTTCACGCTCACGGGGCTGCGCCCCGGCAAGACCAATCTGTCGCTGGGTTGGCCGCAAGTGAAAGGTTTTTCGCTCGTGCGCGTGCAGCGCGACAATCTGGATCAACTGGAAGGGATCGACATCGCGGCGGGCGAGCGCGTCACGGGCGTGCGCGTGATCGTAGCTTACGGCGCAAGCACGGTGCGCGGGCAGGTGCAGTTTCCAAATGGCCAGAGACCCGTCGGCGGGCACGTCCACGTCGAAGCGCATCGCGTGGGCACGCCCGTAGGCACGGGCAATGGCAGCGCCGAAATAGACGCGCTCGGCCGCTTCGTTTTGGAGAATCTCTCTGCGGGCGAGTACGAGTTGTTGTTGTTTGCAGACTATCCGGCCTTCGGCACGGAGCAACGCAAACCGCCGGTTGATCGCAAGGTCGTCAACGTGCCGGAGACCGGCGACGTACAAGTCACGCTCGTCTTCAAGCAGGAGCCGGGGCAATGAGCACGCGCCAATTGATCAGCGCGCTCGCTTGTGCGCTCTGCGCGTTGGGCGCGCTTGCGTCTGCGCAGACCGAGAGCAAGCCGCAACCGCCGGCGAGCGCGCAAGGCGAGATCAAAGGGCGCATCATCAGCGACGACGGGCAACCGCTGGCCGGTGCGCAAATCTACACGCGCAGTCTGCGCAATCAATACGCCGGTGCGGTCAGCGACGCGGACGGCAAGTTCACGTTGCCGAATCTTGAGCGCGGCACGTACACCGTCAACGCATATGCACCGGGCTACTACGACACCGCCAACTTACAACAAGAGCGCGCGTTGCGCAGTTACTATCATCCCGGCGACAGCGTGACGGTCAGAATGGGCAAAGGCGGCGTCATCACCGGGCGGGTGCGCGATACGAGCGGCGGACCGCTCATCGCCATGCGCGTCCGCGTCATACGGCTACGCGATGAAGCCGGGCGTGCGCCTGCTGAACCCGTGTTCGTCTTCGGCCCGCCCGAAGTCAACACCGACGACCGCGGTGTCTATCGCATCTACGGTCTGCCGCCCGGCACATACATCGTCGTCGCCGGTGGCCAGAGCAGAAACGGATTCAGCAATCGCCCCACTGCTTACGACAACGACGCGCCGACCTTTTATCCTTCGACCACACGCGACGGCGCGGCCGAAGTCGTCGTGCAGAGCGGACAGGAAGCGACCGACATAGACATACGTTATCGCGGCGAGGCGGGCCACGCCGCGAGCGGCACGGTCGAAACTGCCGGCGCGGCTTTGAGCGACAGCGACTCCGTCTCGCTCCAGATTATGACCGCTGGTAGTCTCTACATGGCCGGCTATCGCTATCTGTCAGGTCGCGAGAGCGACCGTTCATTCGTCTTCGACGGTTTGGCCGATGGCGATTACGATGTCATCGCTGAACAGTATGGCAAAGGCAGCGTGCGCACCACGGCCGCATCCCTGCGCGTCAGTGTGCGCGGCGCAGACGTGCCCGGTCTCAAGCTCACGCTCGCGCCGCTCGCCGCCATCACGGGCCGCGTCGTGCTTGAAACCGCGCCGCCTACTGCATCATGGAAGGAGCAGTGCCAGAGCAAGCTCGACGCCGTTGCGGGCGAGACCACGATCATCGCCCGGCGCGAGCAAGACAAGCGCGCCGGCGCTGCTTATCCCGGCGGCGCGAAATTGGCCGACGTTGCGCCCGACGATAAGAATGAGTTTGCCCTGCGCGGTCTCGCCCCCGGCCGCTTCCGCCTCGACGTGCGTCCGCCCGGCCCCGACTGGTACATACGCACCGCCGCGCTCGCGGCCCCCACGCCTGCCGCCACCAACAATGCCGCCGCGAAGACGAGCGCGCCCGCACGAGCCGCAAACCACCCGCTCACCGACGGATTGACACTCGCAGCCGGCGCGCAGATCAATGACCTGACACTGACGTTCGCGCCCGGCGCAGCGGCGCTGCATGGTCGCGTCATAACGGCGAGCGAAGGCGCGCCATTGCCCGACCTGCAAATCTATCTCGTGCCCGCCGAGCCGGCGCGGGCCGATGATGCGCTGAGTTATCGCAGCGCACGAGTCGGCAACGATGGCACGTTCGCTTTCACGCAACTCGCGCCCGGCCGTTATCACCTGCTCACGCGCCCCGCCCAACCGCGCGAGTCGAACGCGGCCGACGCGCTCGCGTCCCCCTACCCTGACGCACAAACCCGCGCACAACTGCGCCGCGACGCCGAGCCAACCGAGACGCTTGAACTGCAACCCTGCCAGCGCCTTACCGATCACGTGCTGCGCCTTGCGCCTAAGAATTGAGCATCGCGCCCACATCGCTTTCAACACAGCGGAACGCGCGTGCATGCCGCCGGGAGCGCGGGCATCCTGCCCGCCAAGGTGCCGTGTGGCGAGTACGTTGGTTCGCGCTGGCGCGCTCATAGCGGGCAAGTTGCCGGCGCTCCCGGCACTAGGCGGTCTCACTTAACCGCAAACGGCGATAGCGCGCCGTCTCTCACTTTCGCCTTGCGCCTTTTCGCCTGTGTCCCGTTTGCCTTTCGCCCGCCGCTTGCCGATGATAGAGTGGCTTTTTCATGACCAAACAATCTAAGAGGCATAATATATGGACTGGCTGACTGATCCGCAGGCCCTCGTCGGCCTCTTGACGCTGACCGTGCTGGAGATCGTCCTCGGCATAGACAACATCATCTTCATCTCGATCCTCGTGGGCAAACTGCCGCCGGCGCAGCAGGCGCGGGGACGCACGCTCGGTCTCGCGCTCGCCATGCTGACGCGCATCGCCCTGCTCTTCTCGCTCAGTTGGATCATGCGTCTGACCGCGCCGCTCTTCACGCTCTTCGGCTTCGGCCTCACCGGACGCGATCTGATACTGATCGGCGGCGGGCTGTTTTTGATCGGCAAAAGCACGCACGAGATTCATCAGAAACTCGAAGGCGAAGAGGGCGAGGCGTCAGCCCGCGTGGGGCCGTCGTTTGCGAGCGTCATCGTGCAGATACTTTTGCTCGACATCGTCTTCTCGCTCGACTCGGTCATCACAGCGGTCGGCATGGTAGACCGGCTCGCCGTCATGGTCACGGCGGTCGTCATCGCCGTGGGCTTCATGCTCGTGTTCGCCGCGCCCTTGAGCAACTTCGTCCACCGCCACCCGACCGTGAAGATGCTCGCGCTCAGTTTCCTCCTGCTCATCGGCACGACACTCATCATCGAGGGCTTCCATCAACACGTCTCGAAGGGCTACGTTTACACCGCGATGGCCTTTTCCGTCTTGGTTGAGTTGCTCAACCTCAAACTGCGCCGTAAGACCGCGCCGGTTAAACTGCACGAGGCTTACACGGAAGGCGACGGGCGGTGAATTTGGCCCGCCCCGCACGCTATGCTTAAATGCTGCACGGGGAAATGGACATGGGACACGCACACACGCTCGACGCGCCGCGCACCGCGCTCGTCATCATAGACATGCAGGAGAGCTTTCGCGCGGTCATCTCCGACTTTGGCGAGACGGCGGCGCGCATCGCGCTCGTCGCGCACGCGGCGCAACTGCTGGGTGTGCCGGTCGTCGTGACCGAGCAGTATCCGCAAGGTTTAGGGCACACGGCGGACGAGATTCGCGCCGTGCTGCCCGCGCACGTCGAGGCGATTGAAAAAACCACGTTCAGTTCCTGCGGCGCACGCGAGTTCAGCGCACAACTCGAAGCTTTGGGGGCGCGGCAGATTCTCGTCTGCGGCATCGAAGCGCACATCTGCGTCAATCAGACCACGCACGATCTGCTCGCTGGCGGCTATCAAGTGCATCTCTTAACCGACTGCATCACCGCCCGCGCCGCGCACAACAAACACGTCGGCATCGAGAAGATGTGCGCGAGCGGCGCGCTGCCCTCGTCAACCGAACTCGCGCTGTTTGAACTCCTGCGCGACGCCCGCCACGAGCAATTCAAGGCGGTGCAGAAACTAATCAAGTGATCGCGAGACATTGCGCCGGGGAGATTGTTATGAACGAAGTAATGACTATGACGGAGATTGCCGCGCACTTCGATGCTGAATGGATACTAGTCGAAGACCCACAGACGGATGCCGCGCTGGCAGTCCAAGCGGGCCGGGTGCGGCATCACAGTAAAGATCGTGACGAAATCTATCGCTTGGCCGCCGCGCTCCGGCCCGGCCGTTTTGCCATCCTTTATACCGGCGTGATGCCTGAAAACACGGCCATCGTGCTATGAGTCAATCTTTCGACGCACGCCGCGGACTCATCGTAGTTTCGGCCGAGTTATTCGGTCCGTCCGGCAGCGCCGTCTTGCGCCTCGCGCTTGATACAGGCGCAACAGGGACTTTGCTCAACATCGGCTTGCTCGTCGCGCTTGGCTACGATCCTGCTCTTGCGCCTGAGCGAGTGCAGGTTACGACCGGCAGCGGCATCGAGTTTGCGCCGCGTGTCACAGTCACCAAGATCAGCGCATTAGAGCAAGCGCGGAACGACTTTCCGGTTTTAGGTCACACCCTGCCGCCGAGCGCGAGCGTTGACGGACTGTTGGGTTTGGATTTCTTACGCGGCCATGAACTTGTGATCGATTTTCGTCAAGGCCATCTACGTCTCAATTAACACATACACGGTATATGGACTTTCTCGCAGGACTCAACGAACAACAGCGCGCGGCCGTGCTGACGACCGAGGGGCCGCTGCTCATTCTCGCGGGCGCAGGCTCCGGTAAGACGCGCGTCATCGTGCAGCGCATCGCGTATCTGATCGCGGAGCGCAATGTCGAGCCGTTTCACATCCTCGCCGTCACGTTCACCAATAAAGCGGCGGGCGAGATGCGCGAGCGCGTGCTGCGCCTGCTCGGTCATCATCCGATGCGTGGTGCGCCGCTCATCTCTACCTTCCATAGTCTCTGCGTCCGCATCCTGCGCCGCGACATCACTGCGCTCGACGAAGGCTACACGCGCTCGTTCACCATCTACGATCAGGACGATTCGCTCCGCGTCGTCAAAGCGGCGATCAAGGATTTGGGCTACGACACCGAACGACTCGCGCCGCGCCAGACACAAAGCGCGATCAGCCACGCCAAGAATCAGGGTCTCGACGCCGAAGCCTACGCCGCCCGCGTCGAATACGCCGACGAAAAGAAGGCCGCCCTCGCGCGCATCTTCAAACTCTACGAAGAACGCCTGCGCAACAACAACGCGCTCGACTTCGA
>JANMAD010000113.1:0-4831 GCA_031359515.1 Acidobacteriota bacterium
GAGAAGAAGTAGCCCTGCCCGTTCTCGCACCCGAGTTTGCGCAAGAGCGCCAACTGCTCCTTCGTCTCGACGCCTTCGGCAACCACGTCCATGCCTAGATTCTGCGCCAGCATCACGATGGTGCGCACGATCTCTATGTTCTCGTTATTATCCACCATCTGCATGACGAACGAGCGGTCGATCTTCAAGGTGTCAATCGGGAAGCGGTGCAGATAGCTCAAGCTAGAATAGCCTGTGCCGAAGTCGTCAATCGAAAGCTGCACGCCGAGAGCGCGCAACTGCCGCAGCATCTCCGTCGCCGTGTCGATGTTCTCCATCACGACGCTCTCTGTGATCTCCAGCTTGAGGCTGCGCGGGTCGAGTTTCGTGTCTTCAAGAATCTCGCGCACCTGATCGATCAGATGCGGCTGCGCGAACTGTCGCCCCGACAAATTGACGCTGATCGAGAGCGGCGGATCGGACGGATATCGCTTCTGCCAACGACGCATCTGCCGGCACGCTTCATGGAGCGTCCATTGCCCGATGGAGAGAATCTGGCCCGTATCCTCGGCAACGGGGATGAAATCCATCGGCGAGATCAAGCCGCGCTCCGGATGCTGCCAACGCACGAGCGCCTCGAAGCCGCGCAAGGAGAAATTATCGAGCGCGACGAGCGGTTGGTACTGGATGAAGAACTCTTGCCGTTCGAGCGCGCGGCGCAAATCAGTCTCAAGGTGCAGCAGGTTCATCGCGACCGCGTGCATCGCCTTGTCGAAGACTTCGTGCCGCGCCTTGCCCAGCGATTTGGCGCGGTACATCGCCGTGTCCGCGTCGCGCAAGATGTCTTCCGGGTTATCGTAATCAATCGAACTGGGCGCGATACCGATGCTCACGGTGGTGAAAACCTCGCGCCCGCTCAGCATGAACGGCGCGGACAACTCTTTCTGCACGCGCTCAGCAACTGTCACCGCTTCCGGCTCGTCGAGCAAATCTTCCAGCAGGATCGTGAACTCGTCGCCGCCCACGCGCGCCACCGTATCGCCGGGCCGCAGGCACGTCTCCAACCGCCGCGCGATACCGACGAGCAGTTGATCGCCGATCATGTGCCCGAGGCTGTCGTTAATGATCTTGAAGCGGTCGAGATCGAGGAACAGCACGGCGAACATCTGGTTCGGCGTGCGTTGCGTGCGCGCGATGGAAAGCTTGAGGTGGTCTATGAAGAGCGCGCGATTCGGCAACCCCGTTAGCGCATCGTGGAAAGCATCGTGCATCAGACGCTCTTCGGCGCGCTTACGGTCGGTAATGTCTTGCACCTGAAAGATGAGATGGACGGCGGCCGTATGCCGGTCGCGCACACGCGAAACGCTCCACAGTACCCAGACCGTATGCCCCTGCTTGTGCAGATAACGCTGCTCCATCTGGTAAGTCGGCACACGTCCTTTGAGCAATTGTTTGATGTTCGCCAACGCCGCGCCCAGATCATCCGGATGCGTCACCTTCTGGAAAGTCGAAGCCAGTAACTCGTCCTCTTCGTAGCCGAGTATGTCGCAGAGCGAACGATTAACTTGCAGCCAACGCCCCTTTGTCGAGACGAGCGCCATCCCGATGGCCGAATAATCGAAGGCGCTGCGGAACAACTCTTCGCTCTCCTGTAGCGTCGCCACCCGCCGCTCGATCTGGCGCACCTGCGCGACCGATGTGCGCATGTCTTTCAGATAAGCGCCGTAAGCGTAATGCAACATGGCGATAACGGACGTCGCGCCGATGGCGGGATAGAAGCCGACGATGCCGACGAGTTTCGCCAGCATCCCGGCGGCCGAGGCGAACGCCAGATAGGTGAGAAACGTCCAGCCATATGCGCACCCTAATGTGCGCCAGAGAGGCTGCTCCCCCCTCGCATTGAATGCCAGCACGCTGGCATGAAAGAAGGACTGCATGGCGGTGGCGAGACCGATGACGAGGAGAAGGTTTATAGCTTGGTGTGTATGTGGGAGAGCAACGAGCGGGCCGAAGCAGAACCGTAACGCCCAGATAAGCAGTCCGGTCGTCAAGGTAGCGAGCGCAGCGTTGAACAATAACTGTTGCGCTTTCCGGCTGAAGTGCAGCGTCGCGCAGGCTGCGGCGACGAGCGCTAACAGGATGGCGGCTTCCCCATCGAAGAGCAGTAGCGCCAGAAAGATGAAGGCGGCCGAGAGGTTAACCTGCCCTTCGATGCGCGGAATCTTGATCGCGATGCGCGTGCCAAGATTGATCGTGATCAGAGCCAACAGCAGGAAGGGCACGCTGATGGCGGAAGGCGAGAGGTGGAGCGCGCTCATGCCGGTCAGCCCGGCAGCTAACGTGATAAAGAGCCAGATGAGCGGTTGCGTTAGACGGTGACTGCTTGCGGAGATCATAAGAGAGATTTCAGCACCTGTTGTTTGGATTTGAGGGGGCAAGCAATGTCACCCGCAGCGTAGGGCAGGCGACCAAATCGCCTACAACCTTCATGCCGCTCTAAGACCTACCCCAGCCACCCGCAGTTTTGCTGGGATTTAAGCTCCTTCCCACCTTAAACCACCTTTATTACTCTGCTCGACAGGTCAAAATGCCATGAATCAATCGTCAGATTGACCACCTTGTCGGTCATTTCTCCCGTTTGTATTCCTGTTCTCGTGTGCCAAGCAATATTTTGCTTGCTTAAACACTGTTGTTGATTTAATATCCTTTTGGTGTTTGAGTCAAGGCCGACTTATGCACTGTACGTCAGACCGAAACCTGCTGACCGCCAATCTTACCCAGTTTGCCGACACTTAACCTGACAATTCACGCTTAACACATACATGCTCGCCAACGCCATAGTCCTGAACGCAGCAGACAAGCTCTGCGCTTGCGTCCGCTAGCGTCGCCCGCCGGGGCGACTGATGGGAGATTCGTTTATGCGCGTTACATGTCCGCAATGCCAAAGCCAAGGCTTGATTGATAGTGCGCCCCTGCTGCATAAAGCCAGCGTGACCTGCGTCCGCTGCGGCGCGACATACGAGGCGGGGCTGACTGAAGGCACAGTCGAAACTGCCCTGGTGTCGGAGGTGCTAGAGGTACATGCCGTTGAACCGGTGGCGCACTCGCTTCCGCCGACCGAAATCTGCGGCACAGCAGAAGCGGATGAAGTTCTCGCCCTGCCGCAGGTTGCCGAGCTAACCGAACAGTCGCATGAGCCTGTCGCTGTGTTGGCATTAAATGCTGCCGCTCAGCCTGCATTGAATCCGGATGTTGAGCCAGTAAAGATTGCTGTAGCGGCGCAGGTCAACGTAGAACAGGCGAAGTCAGATGAGGGGTTTGCCCCTGCGCTCGCAGACTCAGGCGCGTTCCAGATGCCGCCGGAGTACGCGCCGCAATTCACCCGTGCAGACCTTGTCCGCCCCGTCGAGCATGACAGATATAGCTTGGGCGTGCGCCTGATGCGTGTGTCGCCAGTGTGGCTGTTGGTGTGCGGGCTGGTGTTTATCGCACTCGTCGTCGCGCTGAACGGCATGACGGGTGCAGCCGAACAGGTCAGCAGCGCGTCGGTGCATGCCGCGCGAGCAAACACGACCGGCAATCAAGCGACGAATCAGAGCGCGCATACGCAAACGACTGCACGGACTGCGCGCACGAACGAACCTGTGCAAGCTGCGCCCGTGCCGGCAAACACTAATGTGCAAATGACGCAGGCTGTCGCCGACAAGCCAACCGTGTCTACAACAGCGCAACGTGAATCCGTCGAGGCCCGGCCCATATCCGCGCCCGCGCCCGTGCCGCAGGCAGAGGCCAACGGCAAGTTCACACTCCAGGTCGGCTCATTCAACAACACGGTGGAAGCGAACGAGCGCGCGGCCCACTTGCAAGCGGCCGGTTTTGCAGCACAGGTCGTAGCGGTCGAATTGCCGAAGCGCGGCACGTGGTATCGCGTCCAGACGGGCCGCTTTGCCGACCGCGCAGAGGCCGCGCACTACGGCGCACAACTGCGCGCCAAAGGCGCAGCCGATAATTTCCTCGTCGCTGAAGCGGCGCAATAATGCACGCTGTTTCGATCAACCGTCCCTGTCGCTGTCCGCCCCGATGACTCACAACGTTATGAGGCCAGTCGCGGAAACAACCTTACGGCAGTCGAAAGTCGTCGAGCGTTACGCGCACTTTTTCGCGCGCCCGGAAGTGCGCCTGCGCTTCCTCAACAGCACGCTCACGCTGCAAGCCGCCTGCGCCGCGAAGCTCGACGGGTGGGTTGCGCGCCTCCCCTTCATCGTGCATTCACGGCTCTACGCGCAGCACTACGACCGGCTGCTCGATCTGCTGCTCTATCGCCTCATCGTGCAGGAGATCAACCGGCAACTACCGGCCAGCGCACGCGAGCGGCTGCGGCTGCTCAACCAACACAAAGCGCCGCGCGCCGCGCGCATCTATTTCGGTTTCTATCAAGCACGCCACGTCTTCCACGTCGCCGGTCTCGCGCTCGTCGCGCTGCTCGTCTTCGGTCTCTACTCCGCGACAGCTTGGTCGGCGCACCGGGTCAACGGTTATCTCGCGGGGCGTTACGGCAAGGCGAAGCAGACCGACACGCGCGGCGGCGGGCTCGGCGTCGTCTATGCCCAAACTACGGCCAACTATCTGCCCGACTACAAACCGGAGAAGGTGTGGCAGGTCGAGCGCAAGGATAACTACGAACGCTATAGCAACGGCGGGCGCATCTCGACCGAGTACGAGACGGATAACCATCAACGCGCTTATTACGTGCTGGCGCACGCGGACGGCAAGTCAAGCTCATCGCCGCAGACCGAAGCGCGGCGCGATCCCGCCGGCATCGTCTATCACACGTCGGAGAGCGATCTCGTTG
>JANMAD010000133.1:0-2722 GCA_031359515.1 Acidobacteriota bacterium
CTAATTCATCGTTCATCGTTCATCATTTGAATACGTGTTGCACGGCGTCCACCGTCCAATCAGAGAGGCGTGCGGTGACGACATCCGCACCGGCTGCGCGCAAGGCAGTATCTTTCACCGTGTTTGTTACGCCGAGCGTGCGCAGCCCCGCCGCCCGCGCAGACTGGATACCGGCCGGCGCGTCTTCAATGACGAGACAGGCGGCAGGCGCGAGCGACAGTTTCCCATCGTTGCGCCGCTGCTCGTTCAAGCGTTGGAGCGCAGTCATATAGCACGCCGGATCGGGCTTGCATGCGGTCACGTCTTCCGCGCTGATGATGACAGAGAACAAGTCCGTGAGTTGCGCGCGGGCAAGCACGTGCGCGATGTAGTCGCGCCGGGCCATGCTGACGAGACCGAGTTGAAAATGGCGCGCGGCGGCTTTGACGAACGTGACGACGCCGGGAAAGAGCGGCAGTTCATCCTTAACTGACTCGTGGTGTAGTTGCGTGAACCGTGCCAGCACGGTTGCGAGCGTCGCGTCGGCGAGATCGCGGCCGCTGCATTGGCAGGCGAAGCGGAAAAACGTTACGTCGTCCATGCCGAGCGAGTCGTGATAATCCTGCTCGGTGAGCGTGACGCCTTCTGCTTGCAATGCCTCGCGCGCCGCCGCCAGTTGCAACGGCTCGTCATCAATGATGACGCCGTTGAAGTCGAAGAAGATGGCCGCGATCATATTATGTCTGACCTCAAAACTTGTCCCCGCTGATAAAGTTAAAGCTGCGCCCCGCCGTCATTCTGTGCGCGACGATCTTGCATGCGCACAGTCGCCAGCCGTTCGTTTTGTTCGGCGAATAGCACGGGCAGGCGCTCGCTCTCCAACACGTCGAGCCGGCGCAGGATTTCCGTGATCGCCAATTCGTTTTTCAGGTTCACTTGAAAGTCCATGTCGGAGCGCAGCCGATCTTTGTCCGTCTGCCGGTTTTGCGACATCAAGATGATCGGGGCCTGCACGCCCGCGATGATGCCCAGCACAAGACCGAGAAATTGATAAGGAAACGGATCAAGCCCCAGATCGTGCCGCAGCCAACTCTGCCACAAAGCCCAACCGCTGAGCAGCAGCGCGAGCAAGATGATGAACTTCCAGCTACCGCCGAACGCGGCGATCAACTCCGAGACGCGGTCGCCGGGGGTTAACCGTTCTGCCTGAATCTCATTGACGTTGCGCGAAACGCGGCGTTGCAACAGTTCGTCCGTGCGCCGCAGACGTTCGGAGATGGCACTGATCATTTCGAGCGCCACGTCGGCGTTGTCGCGCACGAAGTTGATGAAGTCGTCGCGTTTGAGGATAGCGAGCCGCGCGGGCGCGCTGACGGCCGCGGAGGCGGAGCGCGGCTTGCCATCTATGATCGCCATCTCACCAAAGAAGTCGCCGCGCGCCAACTCCGCCAACGTCACCTCTTGCTGGTCGTCGTCCACGACGTAGATGCGGACGCCGCCGTCCTCGATCAGATACATCGCATCGCCCGCATCGCCCGCGCTAAACAACAGCGCGCCCGCCGGCAGTTCGCGCACTTCGAGCAACCCGCGCAGCGTGCGCGCCGCTTCGTCGTCGAGCGAGCCGAAGAGCGGCACAGAGCGCAACGACTCAAGCGTCATTACATGGGGAGCATCTGTCTGCATAGCCACACCTCAGAAGAACAGTGACGAGTGACGAGTGACAAGTGACAGGTGACGAGCACGCAGATGTTTTAGCTTGTCACTCGTCACTCGTCACTATCTTTCCATCTTTCATGTGAATCGTGCGGTCGGCGAAGCGCGTGGCGAGGTCGCGGTCGTGCGTGACCATCAGGATCGTCAGCCGGTCGCGCCCAACCATCTCGCGCAACAGGCTGAGGAGTTCCTGTGCGCGGGTCGAATCGAGATTGCCGGTCGGCTCGTCGGCGAGCAGGATGCGCGGCCGGTTCGCGAGCGCCCGCGCGATGGCGACGCGCTGTTGTTCGCCGCCCGACAACTCCGCCGGCCTATGTTCCATCCGCTCGCCCAAACCGACACGCTCAAGCAGCGCGCGGGTGCGCTCGTCGCGCTCGCGCCCGCGCACGCCGCCGAAGGCGAGCGCGAGGCTGACGTTCTCGGCGGCGGTCATCGCCGGGATCAAATTGAAGTTCTGAAAGATCATGCCCACCGCGTGTCGCCGGTAGCGCGCCATCTCGCGCTTCGAGAGCGGCGCGAGCGAACGTCCTTCATAGACCACCTCACCGCTCGTCGGTTGATCCAACCCACCAATCAAATTCAGCAGCGTGGACTTGCCCGACCCCGACGTGCCCTGCAACGCAACGAACTCTCCCTCGCCCGCCGTCATCGAAACGCCGTCGAGCGCGACGACCGTCGTGCTGCCCATCTGATAGTGGCGCGCCACGGCGCGCGTCTCCAACAATGTGTCACTCATAACAATAAAGCCGCCGCGTGTCGAATAACATGCGGCGGCCCGAAAGACAAGGGGACAGTTTTGAGTTTTCAGTTTTCAGTTTTCAGCAGTCACGTTGCGCCTTCTCTGAAAACTGAAAACTCAAAACTGAAAACTGCCTTCACACTTCTTTGTACTCCGAGTCCACGTCCTCGTCGGCGAAGGCGACGCGGTAGTTGAGCGACTGCTTCTGCTTCGTGATGAGCAGATCGTCTTTCGTCTTGAGCAGGTCAGCGCGTGAATAGACCGACAGCTCGAAGTTGTAGCCGTGCGTTA